>JAUWEO010000152.1 GCA_030608245.1 Candidatus Latescibacterota bacterium | reverse complement strand
AAACCTAGCTCCGGAAAATCAAACACTGAAAAACACCGAAAGGATACTGATTACTGGTGATTGGTGATTGATAAACCAGTTTAATCAATTCTCATTTCTTGTTCGGTGTTTTCCGAATCTGGACAAGATTATCCATCACGGAAGAAAAGACGATGAAATTGCTGACTCGCTACATAATTCGCCAGTTCTATCCCTGGCTGTTGATAAGCTTGACTGCCTTTATCGGCATCTTCATTATCGTCGACCTGATAGAGAATCTGGACAAATTTATCGACCGTCACCTGGGGGCACTGCAGGTCATTCATTACTATATCCTCTACATTCCTTACATCATCGTTCTGATGCTCCCAGTAGCTATGCTCCTCTCCGCTCTTTTCTCCATAGGAGAATTATCCAGGAATAATGAAATAACTGCTATAAAGGCCTCTGGAATCAGCCTTTATCAGATCGTCCTTCCTCTTCTGGGATTTGCCCTGCTGGTCAGTTTGTTCTCTTTGAGCTTCGGCGAAACTGCGGTTCCTATCGCCAATCGGTTAAAAGAAAGCATCAAAGAAGGAAACAAGAGAAAAGCCACCAGGGCAAACAGAGCCAACGTTTTCCTCCAAGACATACATGGTCAGATCATATTTGTCAGATATTACAACGCCAGAGAGAAATCGGCCCGGGATGTGTCCATACAAAAATACAGCGACTCCTCTCTGGTGCGAAGAATAGATGCCAAAAGAATGCTCTGGAAAGATGAAGGCTGGGAATTTCAGCAGGGGAAGGTCAGGGAATTCATAAATGGTCAACAAAAAGAGCGCGACTTCGTCAATCTCAGAGCACAAGGGATCACCATTGTTCCCGATGACTTGGCCAAACGTCAGAAGAAACCGGAAGAAATGAGCTTTGTTCAACTGCGCAAATACATCCGCCGGGCACGACAAATAGGCTATGATACCACAAGATGGGTCGTTGATCTGTATATGAAGTTTTCCTTTCCTTTTGCTAATCTTGTGGTAGTCCTTTTTGGAGCCTCCTTCGCCATCAGAATGAGACACACCGGTAAGACAGTGGGGTTTGCGTTAAGTCTTATTATCTGTTTCCTCTATTATATGGTGATGAACATCGGTCAAGCATTGGGGAGGAACGGAATGCTCAATCCGGTCTTGAGCGCATGGCAAGGAAATGTTGTGTTTGCTGCTCTGGGGGTTTTTCTACTGCTCAAAGTAAGAAAATGATATCCAACGATTAAGCAAGCAGCCTCTTGATTAAGGCCCCAACCCAGCTCAATGGAGTTCTGTGGCGCCAAGATTTACCCCCTGGAGAAGAGCGGGTTTTCTCCCCCTCTCCCCCTCTCCCTCTGCACTTTTTTAGGTCCCTGTCTGCCAGGAAGTCAGGTACTCTTTCTGTTCAGGGGTAAGCTCGTCAATGCTTACCCCCATTGCCTCCAGTTGAAATCTGGCCACCGTGTGGTCTATTTCGTGGGGCAGTTTATAGACTTTGAATTTAAGTGATTCTCGATTGCGGATCCCCCACTCTACTCCCAAAGACTGGTCACAGAAAGAGAGGGACATAACCATAGAGGGATGCCCCTCAGCACAGGCTAAGTTCACCAGACGGCCCTCACCACACAGGTAGATTCGCTTACCCTCCACTATGTACTGGTCAAAAAGAGGCCTGATCCGCTCCACACTGGAGGCCATCTGGTCAAGTCCAGCCACATCTATCTCATGGTCGAAATGGCCGGAGTTGGCAAGCACCGCTCCGTCTCTCATCAGCCGGATGTGCTCGGCGGAGATAACATGAAGGTTGCCGCTCACCGTGATAAATATGTCTCCCTCTCTGGCGGCTTGCTCCATTTTCATCACCCGGTAGCCGTCCATCTTCGCCTGCAGTGCTGGAAAGGAGTCTATCTCGGTGACAATAACATTAGCCCCTAAGCCCTTCGCCCTCAAAGCCACACCTTTGCCGCAGTTTCCATAACCGGCCACCACCACTGTCTTTCCACTGATCAACAGATTAGTAGCCCTGATCACGCCGTCCAGGCTCGACTGGCCAGTGCCGTAGTAGTTATCCATCAGATGCTTGGTCTGACAGTCATTGACAGCGATTATCGGATATTTTAGGGCACCCTCTTCTTCCATCGCTCGCAGCCGGATAACCCCGGTGGTAGTCTCCTCGCAACCACATATCATATCCGAAAGTAATTGGGGATACTTAGTATGCACCCTGGTAACCAAGTCCATTCCATCATCTATGGTTATCTGAGGCCCGAAGTCTATCACCTGGTCCAAAAAGCGATAGTAGTCCTCTATGTTCTCCCCTTTGTAGGCAAAGACATTCACCCCTTCGCTGGCCAGGGCGGCGGCAGCGTCATCTTGAGTAGAAAGCGGGTTGCAACTGGTGATAGCAACCTCTGCCCCCCCTGCCACCAAGGTGCGCACTAAGACTGCTGTCTCTTTGGTAACATGCAGAGCCATCCCGATCCGATAACCAGAAATGGGTTTTTCCTTCTCAAACCTTTCTCGCACCTTGAGCAAGGCCCCCATTTGATTCTCTGCCCAATTGATGTTCTTAAGCCCCTGGGGGGCTAATTTGATGTCTTTCACTTCGTAAGCCATTTTTCTCCCCTTGTTGGTGCAACTGTCAACTAAATACGTTACAACGATTCGTCATTGCGAGCACCAGCGAAGCAATCTCCAATCCTTACAAATAATCAAAGAGATTGCTTCGTCGCGGAGCCTGTGCTGAGCGATAGCGAAGTGCTCCTCGCAACGACAGGATGAAGTTCAATATTAATGGGAAAGCGATATACTACGCATCGAAATGCTCAACCATGAGGTGCTAAAAGATTACAGGCCTGTCTCTTCTCTTAGAATCTGCACTTTGTCGGTCTTCTCCCAGGTGAACTCCTCTCTCTCTCTTCCGAAATGTCCATAGGCTGCAGTCTTCTTGTATATGGGTCTTCGCAATTGCAGGGATTCGATAATTCCCTTAGGAGTGAGAGGGAAGTGTTTCCTCACCAGTTTCAGTAGCTTTTCGTTATCCATCTTCCCGGTTCCAAAGGTGTCAATAGTGAAACAGACAGGCTGGGCCACTCCAATAACGTAGGCGAATTGCACCTCACATTTATCTGCCAATCCTGCTGCCACAATATTTTTCGCTATATGGCGAGCAGCATAAGCGCCGCTTCGGTCTACTTTAGTGGGGTCTTTTCCGGAAAAACATCCCCCACCGTGTCTGACCATTCCCCCGTAGGTGTCCACGATGATCTTCCTGCCGGTTATTCCAGAATCACCCTGGGGGCCACCGATGACAAATCTGCCGGTGGGATTAACATGATAGACAGTACCAGAATCGAAGAATTCGCTGGGGATAACTTCTTTGATCACATGCTCAATTATATCTGCCTTGATCTGGTCATGAGTTACCTCCGGGTCATGCTGAGTGGAGACTACCACAGCATCTACTCTAATCGGCTTATCGTCTGAATATTCCACCGTCACCTGACTCTTGCCGTCTGGCCTCAGATACTTCAGTATGTCTTCTTTCCTCACCTGGGCCAGTCGATGAGCCAGTTTATGGGCAAGCATAATGGGTATGGGCATTAACTCCTCGGTCTCACGGCAGGCGTAGCCGTACATCATCCCCTGGTCTCCTGCGCCCTGTTCAGCGTGTAGCCCCTCGCCCTCAGACACCCCCTGGGAGATGTCGGAAGATTGTCCACTTATACTGGTTAAAACGGCACAATTGTTGTAATCAAATCCCAGTTCGGCACGGGTGTAGCCTATCTGCTTGATTGTTTCTCGCACGACGGCCTGGATATTCACATAGCAACTGGTGGTGATCTCCCCCACCACCACAGCCATTCCTGTAGATACCATGGTTTCACAAGCTACTCTGCTGTAAGGATCCTGGGCCAGCATCGCATCTAAGACCGCGTCTGATATCTGGTCGGCTATTTTGTCCGGATGTCCTTCGGTAACCGACTCTGAAGTGAAAAAATGTCTCTTAGACATAAAAACCTCCTTTGTTTATGGAATCGCAACTTCTTCTCTCCATCATTACTTTATCTCAATCTCAGAGAAATCTCCAAGATTAACCCGGTAAGGCAAACCTTTAATCCGGGCATTGGCCCCGATCAATGAGCCCCCTAACAGACACTGCCTGACCTCAGCATCCTCGCCAATAATGGAGTTTCGGACAATTGAATCCTCCACTATTGCTTTGTCTGCAATGGAAACATAGGGACCAACAATCGAGTTTACCACCTTGGCCGAGCTGGAGATAAAAACTGGAGGATTGACAACCGAGCCCTCCACCTGAGGTGCTGAACCCGACTTCTCCAGCAGATACCTGTTGGTCTCTAACAGTGTCTCTGGTTTCCCACAGTCAAACCAATTTTCCACCCGGAAGGTCTCTACCTTTGCCCCCTTCTCCACCATCAATTGGAAAGCATCGGTCAACTGGTACTCGCCTCTGGTGGTAATGGAAGACCGCATCAGTTCTTGCAGACACTCAAATAAGAGCGGCGAATTGTTGATATAATTGAAACCCACAATGGCCAAGTCGGAGACAAACGAGGTGGGTTTTTCCACCATTCTGATGATTCGCTCCCCTTTCGTCTCTACTACTCCAAATCGAGTAGGATCTTCCACCTCTTTTACCCCGATGTTGGCATCAGCCTGACGGTTAATCAAACCGGAGAACTCTCCTTCGAATACAGTATCTCCATACACAATCAACACCGGTTCCTCAGCTATCAGGTCTTTGGCCAAGAGAACAGCATGACCCAGCCCTTTTCTCTCTTTCTGATGGATCGATTTTAGTCCCAGTTGTGGATAGTTACTTTCAACAAATTCGATGATTTT
>JAUWEO010000142.1 GCA_030608245.1 Candidatus Latescibacterota bacterium | reverse complement strand
GGCAGCAGAACATAGCCTCATCCCGCTGCCCGTTCATATTATATAGTATCCCCAGGTTCGTGTAGATATAGGCCATTTGTTGGTTGTCTTGGGCCCTCTGGGCAATCTCCAAGGCCCTTTGGAACTGTTCAGCAGCCCTTTTATATTCGCCCTTTTCAGCAAAAACTGTTCCCACATCTGTCAGCACCTGGGCAATCCCTTGCTCATATCCCATCTCTTCATATAGTCTTTGACTGGTCTTGAAATGGAGCATGGCGCTGTCCCAATCGTCCCGTTTCCTGCTAATCCTCCCGATCCTCCTTAGAGATTTCGCTTTCGTTTCCAGATCATTCAGTTGTTCGCTCAGTTTGGCACAATTTTCGTAGCTCTCCAACGCCCTATCCAGGTCGCCAAGGATCTCATAGGAGTTTCCGAGTTTGTGCAACAAGTCTTTTCTAAGGTTGTCCTTGTCCCCTATCAGAGTAGCTTTTTCTAAGGAATCCAATGCCTGTTCATAATAGGTGCATGATTCTTTGGAGGCGAACAACCTGTTTGCCCTGTCTGCGACTCTGACCAAATAGGGGAACGAGCGGTTGAAATCTTCACCCCAGTAGAAGTGATTCGCAAGCTTGTCCAGGATTACGTCGAGATCATTCTGATACTGTGTCTCCAGACACTCGCCCACGGCAAGGTGATATTCTCTCCGTAATTCGGCCGGTATTTCAGCGTAGAGGATTTCCTTGAATTTGGTGTGATTGAAGGCATATTTGTCGTCTTCAGATTTAATGATCTGATAGACCCTTTCCAAGCGGTGAATCGTCTTTAGTATCTGGATCTTGGGGATGTTCAAGACGTTGGCTAACACTGTTGAGGTAAACTTTTCGCCTTCCACCGCTGCCAACTGCAGCAATTCCCTCTGATCTCCCTCCAGCCGTTGGATGCGTCGCATGATCACATCGTAGATCCTCTCAGGGATGTCCTCCTGGGTGACTTCTCTTTTGGTGTGCCATACCCCCTTGCTTTCGAAGATGAGCCCTTGGTCGCGCAACAGTTTCAACACCTCAATGATGAAGAAAGGATTTCCCTCTGTCTCCTGGTAGAGTGAGTCTATGAAATCATCTGAAAATGTTATGTATCTGAAGATGGATTCGATCATTCCGGGGAGATTTTCTCTTGAAAGCCCTGCTAACGCTATCTTTCGATATAGCCCCTCCCGGCTCATCCGTTGCATCGTCTCTGCCAGAGGGGGAACCCTTTCTCCTTCAGGTGCGACCAGCTCTTCTGGCCTGTAAGTGGCGATGATCATCAACGGATGGTTGGCTGTGCTTCTGGCTATGTAGTGAAGGAGCCCCAAGGAAGCAGTGTCTGCCCATTGAAGGTCATCAATCAGTAAGACAAGGGGGCCTCCCGTTGAGATTAGAGTCAAAAGTTGCGATATGGCCTCGAATAGACGTGCCCTTGCCGTTTGGCTGTCGACATCAAGACCTGCGAGTTTGGACTTCCCCTTGCTAAATCCGATAGAGGTCCCAAAACGCCGGGCGATCTCTATCAGTTCAGGGGCCTCATCTGCGATGAATCTCTTGACCTCCTCCCGTTTTGCATCTGATCCCTCCCCCTTGGTGCTCTGGAAATACTGATCTATAGCGTCAATGAAAGCCAGATATAGCTTTGTCTCTTCCCTGTATAGACAAGCTCCGCTTAAGGTCAGGGCCCCCTTTCTCTTAGCATAGTGCTGAAGTTCGCTCGCCAACCTGGTCTTTCCGATCCCAGCCTCTCCGGCCAGGAAGACGGTGCATCCCCGGCCTCTCTCCAATTGATTGAACAGCGCCTTTAAATATCTAAGCTCTTTTTCTCTCCCTACAAGGCGGGGTTGAAAATCTCTTCCCCAAAGCTCCTCGTCTGCGAATTCCTTGATTTCCTCTTTGATGGTTCCAGCAGATGCTTCCGTTGCTGGTTTCCTCTCCAGGAAAGCCTTGATATCTTCAAACATCTCTGAGGCGGATTGATAGCGCTGGCCGGGATCTTTGGAAAGGGCTTTAAGGACTATTTTTTCCACTGCGATAGGGATAGAGGTATTTAGATTCCCCGGAGGGGTCGGTTTTTCCTCCAGTTGCTGATAGAGAATAGCCGCAGGTGTGGTCCCGGTGAAAGGCAATTCTCCTGTTAACATCTCATAGAACACCACGCCCAGGGAGTAGATGTCACTTCTTTGGTCAACGCCATCCGCCAGTATCTGCTCAGGTGCCATATATTCTGCGGTTCCAAGAAGCTGGTCGACCTTGGTCAGAGTGCTGGATTTGGCAATTCTGGCTATCCCGAAATCGAGCACCTTAGGGGTGTCATCCGGGGCGACCACTATGTTATCCGGCTTGATATCGCGATGCAAGATCCCTCTCCGATGCGCTGCGTCGAGGGCCTGACAGATCTGTTTGGTCAGATCCAGCGCCCTCTCCACCGGCAGCCGGTTCCCAGAGGATTTCCTGATCACTTTGCTAAGCGCGGTGCCCTGAAGGTATTCCATTACGAAGTAAGGCACTCCGTCTCTTTCCCCCACATCGTGAATGGTCACCACATTAGGATGGTTCAGGCTTGCCGCTGCCCGTGCCTCCTGGTAAAACCGCTCCCTGTTCCCTTTTTCCCTTGCCAATTGTTCAGACAACACCTTGATGGCGACCTCTCTGTCCAGGGTCGAGTCATAGGCTTTGTAAACCTTACCCATTCCCCCCTCTCCTAACAGTCCACGAATCCGGTAATGTCCGATCTTGTTCGCGATCACTGTCTGTCTCCAAAGACAAGAACCCTTTACAAAAAAATGGTGACTGGTCGACTGGCAGCTGGCAGCATCACCAATCACCAATCACCGATCACCAATTTTCCCTGCGGTTGTGAGATTAACCTTTGAGGTTCGCTATCTCACCTTCTACTTCCTGTACATCCCTGTTTGCTCCCAATTTCTGGAATTTCTCCAGCGCAAAGCCGAGGATCTTCAGCGCCGTTTCCTGCTCCCCTTTTTTTGCATACATCACACCCATCTTATGATAGGACTCAGCGCTCCCCAGAGGGTTATCACATTTCTCGGTGATCTTCAAGCTATCCATGAACAGCTTTTCAGCAGTGGTCCAATCGGCTTTATTGGTGAAGATAACCCCCAAGACTTGGTATACTTCTGCCAAGCCTAACCTATCTCCTGTCTTCTCGAATAATCGAAGGGCTCTGTCGCAATAACAGGCTGCCACTGACAGGTCCTGAAGTTCTACATAGACCTCTGCCTTATTCAAATAGGTGATCGACATCAGGGCGAAATCCCCCAGCTCGCGGGAGATCGATAGACTTTTCTCATAGCAGTCCAGGCTGTTTGACCAATCCCTCTTGTCCGCCCAAGTCATCCCCAGATTGTGATAGGCCTGGGCCAAACCCAGATCATCCTGTGCCCTCTGGCATAAGGCGATGCAATCCTGATAATACATAGTCGCCTTATCAAGATCACCTCTGGTGTTGGCGATGATCCCCAGGTTATTCTTCAGATGGATGATGGTGTCGAGGTCATCTGCCTTCTCCCCGAGTTCCAAAGCTTCAAGGCAGTGCTTCGCAGCCTGCTCATATTTTCCTCTCTCATGGAAGACCCCTCCCATATCGCTCAAGACCTCAGCAGTCCCCTTAGGAGAATCGATCTGTTTATATATTTTCAGGCTGGCCTCAAAACACTCCATGGCGGGTTCCCACTGACTGCGCTTGGAATTAATCCTGCCAATCCTCCTTGTGGCTGCTGCCTCGACCTCCGGATTGTTCAGCTCCTTATTCAATTTCAGGCAGGCTTCGTAGTTCTCCAATCCCTTATCGAAATCACCGAGGGTCTCGTAGGTCTTCCCCACATTCAGTAACGTAGTTGACTGATACTCTTTATCTTGAGCAAAAACCTCGAGCTGTTTAAATGTCTTAAGCGCAAGGTCTACGCAATGTGTTGCCTGTTCGACGGGGATGTCCGAATCCAGACACCTCTCGAGGAGCCATTCCACTTTTAGCTTGGTGGAACTATCTCTGGCCAGGGGAGAGGTGTTGGCCATATTCCTCAATAGGTCTTCTATTTCCCCTACAGAGTTTGAGTTAAACATGCCTCTCCTCTCTATAGATTAACGGCTAAATTCCCCCGATTACTGCCGAAAAGGTACTCACCAATGGTGCTATCGTTTCGTCTCATCGGGCCTTTTCCCGGTTGCGTGTTATCCTTCCCCAGGCCGTGCGGTTTACCCCGTCAAATGATAGGTATGTGATGGAGGTAAAGCCACACGGCTGAATAGTTCCATAGCAGACACCCGAAAGCCGAATCATGATATTCAGATCACGGTTAAGGATGCTGGTACATGCTCTCACCATTAGGCCCAGGCATAGCGGGAAAAGTGCTTGATCCAGCAGATGAGAATAAGCTTGTCGCCCACAAGTTCGGCCTTTCCAGCTATGGGTTCCCACTCTCCGGCCTGGTTCAAGCAGTAGCACTGGAGGTCATCGATCTCATCAGGGTCGATATCGATGTTTTCACTCTCGATAGTCCACTTTGCCGGCTTCCGAAACTTGAGGCCGGAAGGACCAAAGACGCCTCCTATACCCAGATCCATCATCACCGCGCCTGACTTTGGGAGAGACATACTTATCAGTGTCTCCTCCTTCAGAGCGTTGCCATCGATCTCTAACTTCATAGTGATGGTGGGCAGTTTGCCCAACACGAGCGTCAGATCTTGGCCAGGGTTGAACAGCCCTTCAACATAATTCTTGATAGGGATTGTCTTTGCCAAGCCCTGGGTAGGTGTATACTGCAGCCAGTTGAGACCCGCCGCCGGGCCAATTGACGGTTGCTCATGCTTCGCCTGATCGAGGGCTTCGCTCTGGCGTTCTGGGCCCGTGATGTCGCCAAAGTCGGCACATCCGGAGAACACCATAAGTGCCAACGCCAAGCAGCTAATTGATGTTGCCAGGATTGATCTTCTATTACCAAGCATTGCTTTTCCTCCTTTCAAAAAAGATCTCTTGAGTTGAATGGTTTGTATTCACATTTCCCTTTTCAAAAAGCATTACCTCCTCAGATACTGATATACTATTAAGCAGGAATACTC
>JAUWEO010000224.1 GCA_030608245.1 Candidatus Latescibacterota bacterium | reverse complement strand
GATTCTTTCAGTTATAGGCATCTCCACTTTTAACTTTCGAGACAACTGAAGGGCAGAACGGGTGGTGTTTACCCCCTCGGCTACCATCGTCATTTCTTCTAACACCTGGTTGAGGCTATTGCCTTTTCCGATTTGTTCGCCCACGTATCGGTTTCTGCTGTGTTGACTGATGCAGGTGGTTATTAGATCGCCCATTCCCGAAAGGCCAGCGAAGGTTAAAGGTTTTGCTCCCATTGCTACACCGAGGCGGGTGATCTCGGCCAGTCCTCTGGTCATCAAGGCACCTTTGCTGTTGTCGCCGAACCCCAGTCCGTCGCAGATGCCGGTGGCGATAGCGATCACATTCTTCAACGCCCCCCCTAATTCTACCCCTACGGTATCTCGGTTGGTATAAACCCTAAAAATGGGCGACATAAAAATCGCCTGTGCCTTTGTCCTGTTTTCTTCAGAGGGCGAGGCAACAACCACTGCAGTAGGGATATGACGACTCACCTCTTCCGCGTGGCTTGGTCCTGAAAGGGCTACAATTGTGTCCTCATCCACTGAATTTAGTTCCTCCCTCAACACCTGGGTCATTCGCTTCAGAGTATCCTCCTCAATCCCTTTGGCTACACTGACCACTACAGTTGACTCAGAGACAAACGGTGATGTCTTGCGGGCCACATCCCGGGTAAACTGAGAGGGCGTAGCGAAAACAACAATTTCACTGGAGAGCAGCACCTGTTTTAGATCGGAGGAAATGAGGATTTCTTCGGGTATTTCAATTCCCGGCAGGAAGATAGGATTACTGTGCTCTTGTGCCATCCGGTGGGCGTAATCGGGGTCGTATTCCCAGAGTCTAACCCGGTGGCCATTTTCGCAAAGTAAGATGGCAAGGGTAGTACCCCAACCACCTGCTCCTATCACTGCGATTTGCATCACTGGTTGCCTTTGGAATTTCTTGAGCCAAATCTGTTTTCTTCTCCTCGAAGAAGTCTTCTGATATTAGTCCGGTGAGTAAGGATAATCAATCCGGCCAGCAGACAGGCGAAGACGAGAAATTCTGAGGAAACCGGCCTGTTCAAGGCCAACTTCCCTATACCCAAACAGAGAGGCAAGGTCACGGCGGCAGAGAGGGAACCAAGGGAGACATAGCCAGAGCAGAAGGCTACCACTGCCCAGACGGCGAAGGCAATGGCCACTTCTACGGGAGCCAAAGCCAGTAAGGCCCCGGCAGCAGTTCCCACCCCTTTGCCTCCCTTGAAGCCGGCGAAGACTGTCCAAATGTGTCCGGAGATCACCGCCGCTGCCGACAGAATCCGCAGCAGTTCCAGATTGATAGGGAAAGAACTACTGACAAGCCTTGTAAGCACAAGCACTGCTGCCATTCCTTTGGCAAGGTCAATGGCGAAGACAAACACCCCAGCAGCTGGACCCAAGACGCGAAAGGTATTAGTAGCCCCAGCGTTGCCGCTGCCGTATTGTCGGATGTCTATCCCCTTTAATGCCTTTCCCACCACTATACTGGTGGGAAACGACCCCAGCAGATAACTTGCCAAGAGAATCAGTATTAACATCTTATGAAACATCTCCCAATTGAGGGCCTCTTTCGACAGGAATCTAAATTAACATATTCTTCAGCAGAAGTCAATAGGAAATGGCAAAAACAGAGGGAACGAGTGAGAGGGAAGGAATCTCTGTCGGCGGCACTTGTGGTCCTCACCACCGCAGAAATATCTTGACAAATCCACAGTTGCATCTTATGTTTGTAAACGAATTCTCATTTATGCTCTCCGTTGTTTGGAGTGAAAGCTGGCGTATCTCTGCCTTGCTGCAAAGGTGCTCGGTCTGCAACTGCAAACTGGTTAGTGTAAATGACCCGAGTGTTGAAGGCAAAGTTCCTGAATATGTCTTTCACGCTCAATCAGAGTTTTCTCAATCTCCTCAATGTGGAAGAATCTATTGGAAAGGTTCTCACTACTGGAGGATAGAACAGCGGTTGTACTGGATTCGAGGTAACCAAGATGAACAGGCATGAATTGATAACAAGTGTTCTTGTTTTAGCTTTGGTTCTGGCGTTCTCCTCTCTGGTGAGGGCGGAGCCAGTGGTGGAGGTGATAAAAATAGATGGAATTATCAATCCCATCTCCTCAAAATTTATGGTGGAATCCATCCAGAAGGCCCAAGAGCGGGAAGCAGAGTGTTTGGTGATCCGAATGGACACCCCTGGAGGACTGATGGAGTCTATGCGCGCGGTGACGAAGGAAATGCTTTCTGCCGAGGTACCGGTGGTGGTTTATGTGTCGCCCAGCGGGGCCAGGGCTGCCTCAGCAGGGGTATTTATCACCTTAGCCGCCCATATCGCCGCTATGACCCCGGGCACAAATATCGGGGCTGCCCATCCCGTCAGCCTGGGCAGTGCCCAAGACACCACCGGGGCAAAAACGATGGCAGAGAAGATCACTAACGATGCCGCTGCCTCCATTCGTTCCATAGCGAATAAAAGAGGCCGAAATGCCCAATGGGCAGAAGAGGCAGTCAGACAGAGTGTCTCTGTCACTGCTAAAGAGGCCCTGAAGCTGGGGGTGATCGACATAGTTTGTGAAGACCTCCCCGGATTGCTGCGGGCCATCGACGGCCGGAAAGTGAAACTGCCTTCTGGAGAGAGAGTTCTGCACACAAAAGACGCCCGAATAGAGAGAACCGGGATGAACTTCCGTTATCGAATCCTGGATAAGATTTCCAACCCCAATATCGCTTACATTCTGCTTATGTTGGGGATCTACGGGATCTTTTTCGAACTATCAAATCCAGGCTCGATATTTCCCGGAGTGGTGGGGTCGATTTTTCTCATCTTGGCCTTTTTCGCGCTGCAGACTTTGCCTATAAACTATGCAGGACTTCTGCTTATTCTGCTGGCTATAGTTCTGTTCATACTCGAGACCCAAATACCCAGTCATGGCATATTAACTATAGGAGGCGTGATCTCTATGGGC
>JAUWEO010000115.1 GCA_030608245.1 Candidatus Latescibacterota bacterium | reverse complement strand
TTCGTGGTTTGAATCCTTTGTTTTTTGCTACAGCTTCGCTGCGCTATGACATCCTATATAAATCAATCTCTGAGATTGTATTCGACCTCACATTCATACCTCCTCTTTCCCATGCAACATCTTCATCGCCTTCTTGCTTGTGTTATAGCTGATAAGATCCACAATGCTGTACACCACCGGGATGATCACTAAGGTGAGCGCGGTCGCCGTAATCAACCCCCCGATCACGGTCAGCGCGATGGGACTTCGCATCTCTGCGCCTTCGGAGGTGGAAAGCGCCATCGGGATCATGCCTAAGATTGTTGTTCCGGACGTAATCAGAATTGGCCGCAGCCTGGTCGCCCCTGCCTCGATCAACGCCTCGTGCCTCTCCACTCCCCGTCTTCGTAATTGATTCGCGTAGTCAATTAGCACGATTCCATTGTTGACCACGATCCCGGCTAAGATGATCACCCCCACAATAGAGACCAGGGAAATCGTTTTTCCGGCGATCAACAAGATCGGGGGCACGCCAATCCAAGCCAACGGCATCGTGAACATAATCACCAAGGGATGCGTGAAGGATTCAAACAAGGCGGCCATCACCATATAGACCAACAGAACCGCTAAGGCCAAAGCGGTTCCTAACTCGACGAACGTCTCTATCATCTGCTGATAATCCCCGCCGAACTCCACAAAATAGCCGGAGGGTAGAGTTCCCATCTCCGATTTCATCTTCGCTTGCACATCCTTCATGATAGCGCCCAGATCCCTTCCCCGAAAATCTCTCAAGGCATCTCCGAATCTGAGTGCAACAAGGTTCCTCATCGCTCTTCCAAGGTCTCGCTTCCCCGAAAAAGTATTTGCCGTGATCGAAACGATCCTGGAGCGATCTTCCCTGCTTATCTTGACCGGCCCCTCGCCATATTCTAATCTTGCCAATTGTTTTAAGGGAACTTGAACGCCAAGTGGGGAAAGCACGGTCAGGTTCTCGATGTCCTCGATACTGGAGCGATCGCCTTCTCTGAACCTAACCCGGATGTCAAACTCGTCTCCCTCGCTCCTCAATTGCCCTGCAATCTTTCCCTGCATTGCCGCCTGAATCGTCCCGGCCACCTGCCCGACGGCCAGACCAATCCTGCCCGCTCTTTCCTTATCTATTCGGATCCGAAGCTCTGGCTTCCCTTCCCTTAAAGTGGTATCGAGGTCTCGAAGCCCTTCTATCGCCTCTATCTTGCGGGCAATCCTTTCGGAGATCTCTTTCAACGTGGCAATATCTTTCCCGAAGATCTTGATCTCCACAGGAGCCAGTCCTCCTCCCCCCATCATCTGCTTACCCATATCCATAAACTCGAACCTAGCTCCGTCAATCCTGGGAAGCTTAACACGAAGAGCATCCATAATTTCGGCGTTGGAGCGTTCCCGGTTCTTTTTGTCGGTCAACCTTGCCGATATTTGACCTACATGGACGCCTGCCTCACTCGATCCAAAGGCCACATCCATCTTCGTTTCCTCGGAGAGTCCCCCCCACGCCCCGACAGTTTTGACCCCTTCTTCGCAGATCAACAGGGCTTCGATCGCCTGGACAACCCTGTCAGTTTCCTTAAGCGAAGTGCCCACCGGCATCTCGACCGTCATCACCACAAAGGGTTGATCCGATGCAGGCATAAACTCTGTTCCTACAATGGGAATTAGACATAGGCTGGCCACGAAAGCCCCTCCGATTATGCCCAACACGGCCTTTCTGTGAGAGAGTGACCAGCTTAGGAGTCTTCGGTATTGCTTCTTGATTCCCTCCAATTGAGTCTCGCTCCTTCGCCTCTTGAAGATTACGGAGGCCAACATAGGAACCAAAGTCAGCGCCACGAAAAGAGAGGCAAACAGGGCAAAGGATACCGTCAGAGCCAGCCCTCTGGAGAGCTTCCCCGCTATGCCTCCAGCAAACACCATCGGGAGGAAGACCGTCATAGTGGTCAGGGTGGAAGCGGTGATCGCCATCCCGACCTCCCGAGCACCCTGCTTTGCCGCCAGGATCCGGTCTTCGCCCTCCTCCAAATGGCGGAAAATATTCTCGATCACCACCACCGCATTATCCACTAACATCCCGACCCCCAACGCAAGCCCCGCTAAAGTCATCAAATTCAGGGTATAGCCGGCTAAATACATCGCGATAAACGTGGCAATAATAGAGAGCGGAATCGCTAAGGTAATCGTCACCGTAGGCCGCCAGCTCCTCAGAAAAAAGAAGATCATCAACACCGCCAGCACACCTCCAACCGCCGCATTGCCACCCGTTCGGCTGGTGACCTTACTGATCACCTCCGATTGATCCCAGAAGAGATGAAAGTGGACGCTGGCAGGAAGGATCCCCTTGATCTCATCGAGCTCCTTTTTCACCCTATTGCCTACTTTGAGGGTATTTGCCCCGGATTGCTTGCTGATCATAAGGATAATACTGTCCCTTTTCTGGGTTCTGCCGTAGCTTCTGACCTCCCGGTGTGTATCGGCCACCTCTGCGATGTCCTTCAGATAGATCGGCGTCCCTTCTCCGGGAGTGATGCCCACGATGGTATGGGCGATCTCATCTACATTCTGGTATTCTCCCATAGACCTCACTAAAAATTCCCTATATCCCTTCGTGATGCGACCTGCGGGCAGGTTCAGGTTTCCAAATCGAAGCGTGTTAACCACCTGCTCTAAGGAGAGGGCTCTGGCCTCTAATCTGGCTTCGTCTATCCTCACCTGGATTTCGCGCACCAGTCCGCCCATCAGCGTCACGGAAGCCACGCCCTCCTGACGTTCTAAGCGTCCCTTCACCACGTCCTTCAAAAGCTGCCGGAGCTGGAGCGTATTCATATCATCCGCAGTTACTCCGTAGAACATCACGGGCATCATAGACATATCGAACTTGACCACCAGGGGTTCCGTGACATCCTGCGGCAGAAAATCCCGGATCAAGCCGATCCCGTCCCGGATATCCTGAGCCGCAAAATCAAGATTCGTTCCCCATTCGAACTCGACCATCACCACCGAGACGCCTTCTTGCGAGAACGAATTGACAGATTTCACCCGGTTCACCACGCTCACGGCCTCCTCTATCGGTCTGGTGATCAGGTTTTCAATATCCTCCGAAGAAACGCCGGCGTACTGAGTCAACACAGAGACCACAGGAAAGTCCAACTCCGGCAGCAGATCCAGGCCCAATCGGCTGAACGAGATTCCTCCCAGGACGAGCACGATTGAAATCAGCATAGTGACCGTCACGCGTTTATTCACGGAAAATTCGGGTAAATTCATTCGGAACCTCCTTGTTCGATTTCGGATTGAACATTCCGCAATCACCAATCCGCAATCACCAATCTACCTTCCCCCCATCCTTCAATCCATAATTCCCTTCTACGATTACCTTCTCCCCCTCTTGCACTCCTTCAACGATCTCCACCACTCCTTCACTGCTCAGGCCCGGCTTCACTTCCCTCATCCCGGCCACGTCTCCATCGGCCACGAAGAGAAGAAACATCCCGTCTCGCTGAATCACACTCTTCTCGGGGACAAGTAAGACATCCTTATGAACCACAATGCATAGTCTCACTCTGGCATATGTTCCAGCCTTAAGCGCCATATCTTCGTTCGGAACGGCTATTTCCACTTTGAAAGCTCTGCTCATTGGGTCAGCAGTGGGGTTGAGCTTCGATACCTTTCCACAGAACTCCCTCCCCGGATAGGCATCCACTGTGATGCGGGTCTCCTGCCCAATTCGCACTTTCTTCATATCCTTCTCAGAGATGTTGACCTTGATTTTCACTTTAGACAACTCCATTAGCGTCACCACAGAGGAACCACCGGGATCCATTCCGCCCATTGCTGGATTTATATATTCCCCCTCATTGATATTCTTTCCGGTTACCACCCCGTCGAAGGGGGCCTTCATCAGCGAGACCTCAAGTTGATGCTTGCCCATATCCAGAGCAACCTCCGCCTGCTGAAGCTGCGCTTTGGCTGCCTGATAACCTAATTGAACCTTCTCATACTGCTGGGGAGAGATGGTGCCCTTTTGGTGAAGTTCCTGTATCCGCTCCCAGTCTTTGGAGGCACTGTGGAGATTCGCCTGGGCCACAGCCAAACCTGCCTCTGCCTGTTGGAGCCCGAGCTTCGCTGTGCGAGTATCCAGCTCCGCCAGAAGCTGGCCCTGCTTTACCTTATCGCCCTCTTCTACATATATTCTGGCCACCTTCCCCGGCAGATCGGGAACGATACTGACTTGCCTCCCCGGTTCGATATCTCCGGTTAAAGAGATCACCGTGCTGATGTCCCCTCTAACAACCTCAGTCAGTCTTACTGGGGTAGCACCAAACTCTTCCATCTCGGCCTTCTCCTCTTTGCCACAGCCCACAATACCTGAGATACCAATCATTGCCAATACCACAACTGCCAGTCTTAATGCTCTTCGCATCTCTACCTCCTTTGCATCGAATTTGAACTAATAACAACCAACAGGAAGCTTCTCAGCTAATCTAGGTCCTTCATGGACCGTAACTAAATATGATATTCAGTGTTTTTCGGTGTTCAATCTTCCAGATCTGGGTCCAAAATCCCCATTGCCTTTTCCAGCGTTGCCTGGGCAATGCTGTAATCTGCCAGGGCCTGGATGTGGTCCATCTTCGCCTTAGTCAGTAGGGTGTTGGCATCCAGCACCTCGGTGTTGGTGGCCATCCCCTGCTTGAATCTCTCCTCAGTCACCCGGTAGTTCTCCTGGGCTTGGACTATGTTCTCCTGGGTAACGGCTACCTTTTGGGCTGCCTCCTGCAAGGCCAGGTAACTCTGGGTAGCCTCTAAGACAATTCCATCTTTTAGTTGTTTAAATCCCTCTTCTACCTGTCTGAGTCGATGCTTGGCCTGAGATGTCTGGTAATAGGTGCTGCCCCAGTCCCAGATGTTCATTTGGAGAGCCAAGGTTACATCCCAACTGCCATACCACTTTTTCTTGTTCTCCCGGTTGGGTTTTTTGTAGTTGTAATCACCGATCAGCACTATGTCAGGCAACCACCGAGAACGAGAGAAGAGGGACACTGCCTTTTGAGCTGCCTTTAGATTATAGTGCATACCCTTCAGTTCAGGGCGTTCTCGCAAGGCAGTCTGGATTGCCCTCTTTAAAGGGATCTCCAGCATCTGTTTGTGCTCTAATCGGGCATCTAACCCAACATCTGTATCTAAGGCGATTCCCAGGGTGTTACAAAAGGCCGTCTTGGCCATTTGCACGGCATTGGTTGCCTTTATTCGCATCAGTTCAGTGTTGGAAAGCTGAACGTTTGCCCGCAGAAGGTCGTTCTGCGCCACCATACCTACCTGATACATATTCTCTAAATCTTCAACATGAGCCTCCACCTGTCTGACTGCCTGCTCGCTCACTGCCTGAAATTGCTGGGCCTTAACCACTCCCCAATAGGCGTTTTCCACATTGAAGATAACCTCGGCCTCAGTTTTCTGAAGGTTGAACCTCTCCGCCTCAGCAAAGTACTGGGCCATTTTGTAGTTGGTTGAAAGCTTAAATCCCGTAAACAAAGGCTGCTGCACAGAGGTAGCAACGCTGTAGATATCCCTGTCTCCCATCGGGATGCGGGAAGGTATGCCCGGGGGGAGTGAAAAGGGGAACTCAGATAAAGACATATAGGGAACGATATCCAGACGGGTATAGGTACTACTGTTGCTTATCTGAGGCAAAAATCCTGCCCGAACCTCTTTTCTTTTTGCCTCCGCCTCTTTGAACCTCTCCTGTGCTATTGTCAGGACCTTGCTTTTACGCAGGGCAATCTGGATGCTTTCCGGTAAGGTAAGCCTCAACTGCGCCTGAACGCCACCGGGACTGACAAGGATAACCGAACAGAGGAAAATCGCCCATACTGTTTTAAGGTGAAACATCTTTTTCTCCTTTCCTACTTCCCACTTTTCCGTTATGCCCTTGCTCCTCCCAAAAATAGTTCGACAATCAAGGATTCCATTCGGGAGAGAGGGTCTTTTTCACTCTACATATTATCTGAC
>JAUWEO010000209.1 GCA_030608245.1 Candidatus Latescibacterota bacterium | reverse complement strand
TTATCTCACGTTGTGAATCTTCAGGCTTGAAGAGGTAATAGACACTGGTCGCATTGCCCTCGACCACTATTCTCTGTAATTGTTCATCTTCAAACTTTAGACTGATCTGCTGCCCGCTGATCTGGCTGACTTCCTCACCGTCTTTCTCAACTGTCTTCCCCGTAGCTTCCCCAGTGACGATCACCTCGTTTATTACCCCCTCTTTAAGAGCTATCTCTATGGTGTCACCCTTCAGGGTCTGTTCTGCTCCCTCCGGTTGCAGTTGAACAACCTCGGGGTTCTTCTGAAGGACCAATTTCTCTTCGGGTTGCAGATATGTCATTTTCCCACAGATGGCGGTCATTCTCTTCTTGTTGAGGTGAACATCTTGCGTAGCAATCACTCTCTTTTCTTTGCTGTGAAGTTCCATCTGGTGGGCAGTGACGATGAGATTCTCGTCTTCCTGATTTCCGGTTTTAACAAATCTGGGGTGGTCAGTTATCATGCCCACTTCGGTCTCCAGATTATACTCGGCCTGGCCACCGGTTACCGTTATCTGTTCTGGCAGGTTAACCAACCGGACATTTCCCAGAGCGATTATTCGATTTTCGACCTTAAGATAAACTGCTCGGTCACTGTTCAGCCGCTGTCCTTTCCTCTGAACCAGAACCCGTCCGCTGGCAGTAGCCCTTTTATCTTCGACCCAGTAGGTGATGGAATCGGCCTCTATGCTTTTGGAGGTGTCGCTAACACAGACATTGCCGACAAGCTCTATTTTTTCCTCTGTCTTGTAGTATACTGCTTTCTCGGCACTAAGGGTCATATCCTCACAGATGGCAGTGACATCGCCAGTATATTTCTTAATCAAGACCTCATCCTGGAAGGAAACCTCTGTTTGATCAGCGAAGAAACTGACCTCTCTTTTCTCCTTGGCCCAGAGTGTGGGAAGAGTGAAAAAGAGAACCAAGATGCAGAGAACACCGAAAAGTATATATCTCACCGAATATCACTTCCCTATCGTTTTCACTTCCTGTTTTGAGCGACCGGTGACCTGTTTCATACTCCAGCGTTTTAGGTCTGGATATGCCTCAAATCCTGTTCCGGTCTCTGTCATCTGCTCGGTAGAGATAGTAACCTCTCCTTCAGCTAAGACCTTACCGCGGCGATTGTCCCACATCAACTGTTCTGTGCGGAGTTGAGACCCTTCGTCGGATATCAGTACTACTTTGCCCGTTGCCTTCAGGTTGTTAGTCCGCTGGTCTATAGTGCCCTTTGCTGCAGTCAGCACCGAGGAGTGAGAGCCGTCCTGGTTGAAAAAATCAACCTTGAGTCCCTCGTTTATCTCCACAGTTTGTTGGAATTTCGTAAGGTGTTTAGCCTGGACAATGGCGGTAGTCCTCCCTGATTGAGAGAGGATAATCTCAGAATCCCAGGACTCCTGTTCGGGGAGGTCCTTACGCGAGCCGGAGGGCGCTGAGCCCTGTTCCACTTTTTCACAGCCGGCAAGGATGAATAGAATCAGCACAACGAGAAGCAAGAGTTTTCTCATAGAAGTTGCCTATTCTGGCTAATAGTGCGAATGGACTGAAGTTGAGAGTTCGGTTTTCCCCCCCCGCGATGATCTTCCATCCTTGACTGTACCGAAATTCGGTCACCGTCACGGTTAGTCCAGGACAACCTCATCCTGATACTTCGGCATCGAAATCCGCCAGTTTGTTCTCTCCCTCAGGAAATCGGCGAAATACCGGCCGGCATCAGGCTCGCAGTGGGTGACGAAGAGGTGTCTGAGAGATTTCTGGAGGCCGGATACCCATCTGAACAGCTCGTCTCTGTCTGCATGAGCAGAAAAGCCATTTATCTGAACTACCTTTGCCCTGACCGGATACATCTGCCCTAATATTCTCAGCTGTTTGGCGCCGCCCACGATCTGTCTTCCGAGCGTCCCCACCGCCTGATACCCTACGAAAAGTATCGTGCTCTCCGGTCGGGAGATGTTGTTCACTAAGTGGTGTTTTATCCTGCCGCCGGTGCACATACCAGAGCCCGCTATGATGGCGACCGTGCCGGTTATGTGATTTATCGCCTTTGATTCGTCAACGGTGCGGGTCATCTTCAGACCGGGGAAGTCGAACGGTGACCTTCTCCGGCGGATAAGTTCCATCATCTCTTCATCGAACAGGTCGGGATGATGCTCAAAGACCTCTGTGACACTTATCGCCATCGGGCTGTCTATAAAGACGATCAGATGCGGTATGTGGTTATCGATCAGCAGATTGTTCAGGTGATATAGGACTTCCTGCGACCGCTCGACGGCGAAGCTGGGAATGACGATGTTTCCACCATTTTTTTGGCTGGAGTTTATGTTCTCGGCGAGCATTTCGTCTATCCCTCTCCTGTCCTTATGTAGCCTATCGCCGTATGTGGACTCCATCAGGACGTAGTCTGCCTGGTCAAACAGGGTCGGGTCGCGCAGGATGGGTTTACCCCACCTGCCGATATCTCCGGAGAACAGGATCGTCCTTTCCTTGCCGTTTCGGTTCAATTTGAGCCTTATCATTGATGAGCCAAGGATATGGCCCGCATCATAGAAGGTTGCTTCAATCCCGTTTCCTATCTGGGTTGGTTCCTCGTATCCTACAGGCAAAAAGAGGGAAAGACAGGCCCTGGCGTCGTTCGTGGTATAAAGTGGGATCTCGGGGTACCGTCCCTTTCTGCCTTCCCGTTCGTGCCTTTTCCGCTTGAACTCCGCATCCTCTTCCTGCAGGTGAGCAGAGTCCAAGAGCACAATCCGAGAGATATCCGATGTGGCAGCGGTGCAGTAGATCCTGCCCCCGAACCCCTCTCGGGCCAACCTCGGCAACAGGCCGCAGTGGTCGAGATGAGCGTGGGTTAACAGGACGGCGTCTATGGTGTTGGGCGGGACAGGGAACGGATCCCAGTTTCTTCTCCTCAACTCCCGTTCCTGATAAAGCCCACAATCCACTAAAAGCCTGACGCCGTTGGCTTCTAAGAGATATCGGGAGCCGGTGACATTCTGGGCCGCACCCAGAAAACTCAGCTTCATCTGCATATTTGCTACCCCTGTTGTTTGTGCGCCCTTTTTGCTCCGAAAATGATACCAACCTCCCGCAGGTTCCAAACCTGCGGGAGGTTCGGGACGGGATTTTCATCATTCGTGGTGCCCTAAAGGGGCATGAAAGTTTGCTTTGTGTATGGCCATAATTGCCTCGATCATAAGCCATACCATATGTGAAGTGAACCCCGGGGACGGGATAGTGGTCTAAACAACTATTGTGAAGTGAAATTATGAGCCACACACCAAAATCAAATAACCCCCGCCTTGAGCAGGTCAATCCAGCGGATTACCCCAATCGGCTTGGC
>JAUWEO010000040.1 GCA_030608245.1 Candidatus Latescibacterota bacterium | reverse complement strand
AGAGATGATAATCAGTAAACTCAAAAAATCGTGGAAGAAGAAAGGAGGAGAGTTAATGTGATACTTTGTTAAATTGGACGCAGATGAACGTAGATTGTCAAGATTATAAATACTATTTTCTGCGGTTATCGGCGAAAATCTGCGTCCCAATTGATTTAAGGATAATGTGATAAAATAGATTCACTAAACTAACAAAAAACAGGAAAGGAGCCAAAAAAAGGATGCACAAGGTAGAAAAGATTGAACAGACGATAAGAGAAGGGAAAAGAGCAGAGAAATTCAGCTTGGATCTGGATTGGATCACTGCTGGTGAGAAGAGAAGATTGTACGAGATTATGTATAATCACGGACCTGGCAATGGGAAGATGATGTTTTTGCCGATTGATCAGGGTCTGGAGCACGGCCCCGGTGATTTCTTTCCTAACCCTCCCAGTGGGGATTTTGAGTTTCAGCTTAGCTTAGCCGAAGAGGGAGGCTATTCTGGAATAGTTTGCCACATAGGGCTGGCAGAAAGGCATTTTAAGAAATATGCAGGTAAGGTTCCACTGATTCTGAAGATAAATGGCAAGACCAATATCCCTTCCGATGAGGAGGCTTTCTCTCCCTTGGATGCAGATGTAGAAGATGCAGTGAGGTTGGGTGCCGATGCCATCGGCTACACCCTCTATGTCGGTTCTCCCAGCCAGGACAGAGATTTCCTGCAATTTATGCAGGTGCGTCAGGAGGCCCGGAGGTTCGGGATACCTGTGATTATGTGGGCTTACCCCAGAGGTAAATTCGCCGAACTGCACGGCGGCAGAGACAGCTTTGCCATGGTCGACTACGCCGCCAGGGTGGCTAACGAATTGGGTACCCACTTGGTAAAGCTCAACCTCCCTAACCCTCCCCAGGGCGGTGAATACGACCCCAAGGGTCCGTTCAAAGGCTACAACCAGTATAAAGATCTCCCTGCTGAAGAGGGGCTGAAAATGGTGGTGCAATCAGCGGGCAGAACCGGAGTGCTGGTCTCCGGGGGAAGCAAAGTATCCGACGAAGACCTGCTGAACAAGGCAAAAGCCTGCTTGGAAGCGGGAGTGGATGGACTTATCTTCGGAAGGAATATGTGGCAGAGAAAATACCAGGATGCGCTTAGAATTACCAAAGAGATAAGAGAGATGTTGAGAAAATACTAAGTTCATAGAAAAAGGTCTGCTCATCTGCACCAGTATATTTAAAGCGCCCAGGGGAAGGACTCCGTTTCTTCCCCTGATTGTTCTCACGGGGTCATGCTTGGTCTTCATCTATAGTTTCTTGGGAAGTGATAGTCTATGCGAGAGGCAATGCTATATGAAAGGCTAAAGGAGAACAAGGTTAAATGCAACCTCTGCTCCCACCGCTGTGTTATTGTTCCCACTAAGAGAGGAATCTGTGGGGTCAGAGAGAACAGAGAGGGGGTCCTCTATAGCTCAGTCTACGGCAAGAGTATCGCCACCCACATAGACCCCATTGAGAAAAAGCCGTTTTTCAATTTCAATCCCGGCTCCTCTGCCTTTTCCATTGCCACGGTGGGGTGTAACATCAGGTGTCTCAACTGCCAGAACGCTGATATCTCCCAGGCACCGCGAGAACTGGGACAGATAGCGGGAGAGGAACTGTCCCCAGAAAAAATAGTTACCTTGGCCAAACACCACAATTGCAGAAGCATCTCCTATACCTACACCGAACCGACTGTCTTTTTTGAATATGCCTACGAGACTGCCAAACTTGCCCATCAGGAGGGGATTGGGAACAACTTCGTCACCAATGGGTATATGACCCAGGAGGCTCTGCGAACTATTCAGCCCTACCTGAATGCTGCCAATGTTGATTTGAAAGCCTTCACTGAGGAACACTACCGTCAGGTCTGCGGTGCCCGACTCGGTCCGGTGCTGGACACCCTCCGGCTGATGAAGCAGTTGGGCATCTGGGTGGAGGTGACCACCTTGGTGCTTCCCACTCTGAACGACTCGGAGGAGGAATTACGGCAGATAGCTGAGTTTATCCTGAGCTTGGGTGCAGAAACCCCCTGGCATGTCACCGCCTTCTACCCTACCTACAAGATGACCCACCTGCCTCGCACTCCGGCCAGCTCTCTACACAAAGCACGCGGTATCGGTCAACAGGTGGGCCTGAGATATATTTACAGCGGCAATATCCCAGGCGATGAAGGAGAAAACACTTACTGCTATAACTGCGGAAAACTTCTAATCGGCCGGTACGGCTATCAAATCTCGGAGAATCATATTGAAGATTCCAAGTGTGCTTATTGCGGTGTCAACATAGATGGAGTGTGGAGTTGAAGCGGAAGAATTCTCAGGTAGCACAAAAAGTTAAAGTTAGGTTTAACTCCCAGGACGATCCTGTTCTTGTTCCCCAAGGGGCGACAATTCTGGAGGCAGCCTCTCTGGGAGATATCCCCGTAGAGGGTCCTTGTGGAGGCCGGGGAACCTGCGGCAAATGTATGGTCATCGCCCAGGGAAAGCTCTCACCGCTTTCTCCCGCAGAGAAAGAGCTTCTGTCCGCAGAAGAGAGGAAAAGTGGGCATCGATTGGCCTGTCAGGCCAAAATCTCCGGCGATGTGATTGTTGAGCTCCTTCACAGAGAGGAGTTGAAATCTCAGATTCTGAACCAGGCTGCCGGATCGAATGCGGTTCTGGATGCCGATGTGAGAAAAAACTATCTGGTGTTGCCTCAGCCTGCCTTAGAGGATCAGAGAGCAGATCTGCAGAGAATCAGGGACCAACTGCCCCAAGGGGATACACTAAAGGTAGGACTGGAGGTATTGAGAAAAATCCCCGCTCTGCTCAGAGAGAGCGAGTTTGAGATCACAGCTGTAGTAGCGGGGACAGAGCTGACCGATGTGGAGGCTGGCAACACTGCCAGAGACAGCTACGGAATCGGTTTCGATATTGGAACGACCACGGTCGTTGGCTATTTGATGGACCTTAACACCGGGGAGCAAGTCGGGGTCTCCGCAGCCTTAAATCCCCAGTCTGTCTATGGGGCCGATGTAATATCCAGACTCAGCTTTGTCATAGAGCATCAGGATGGAACCCAAAAGCTGCAGGAAAAAGTCATCGGCACATTGAATGAGCTTATTGAGGAGACCTGCAGCCAAACTGGGGTTGACCCTCAACAGATCTACCAGGTGACAGTAGTGGGGAACACCTGTATGCATCACCTGTTCTTGGGGATCGACCCTCGAAGCATAGCCCCTTCACCTTTTGTTCCAGTGGCAACAGCACCTTTGTCTTTAACAGCTCAAGAATTAGGTCTTAATGTTCATCCCCGGGCTCCTGTTCATACCCTGCCCAATGTGGCCGGCTATGTGGGGGCGGACATTGTGGGTGGCGTTTTGGCCACTGGCCTTTATCAAGACGGCGAACTTAAGTTGTTTATTGACATCGGAACAAACGGGGAGATAGTCTTGGGCAGCCGGGAGCGGCTTTTAGCCTGTGCTACCGCTGCTGGCCCTGCCTTTGAAGGGGCGCGCATCAGTTGCGGGATGAGAGCTGCCTCCGGGGCCATCGATCAGGTCTATTTTGACAGCGATGTTCATTGCACCACCATCGAGGGCGCCAGGCCCAGGGGACTGTGCGGGTCAGGACTGTTAGACGCCGTGGCAGAGATGCTGAAGGTGGGAGTGATCGAGCCCAGCGGCAGAATATTAGAGCCTGAAGCGACAGGTTCTTTGGCCACCGAGCAGATCAAAAGGCGAATAGTGGCAGGGGAGAACGGCCCCCGCTTCATCTTGACCCAGGCTGAAGAATCCGCCCACGGCCAGCCGGTCTGCATCACCCAGCGGGATGTACGAGAGCTGCAACTGGCAAAAGGGGCCATTTTTACCGGAATCCAACTACTTGAAAAGGAACTGGGGATAGAGGACAAAGACTTAGCGGAGGTCCTGCTGGCGGGTGCCTTTGGAAACTACTTGCGCAGGGAAAGCGCCTTGAGAACGGGACTGTTGCCGCCACTGCCCTCTGAGAAGGTGAGGTCAGTGGGAAACGCTGCCGGAGAAGGGGCGAAAATAGCCTTGATCTCAGCCCGGCTCCGGGAAAAAGCCGCAGAGATTGCCCAGAGAATAGAGTACGTCGAGCTCTCTGGACGAGGAGATTTTATGCAGGCATTCGCCGACAATATGTTCTTCCCTGAGAAGAAAGAGGATTAAGCCAGCTTTGTGGAGAGTGATTGGTTCACGATAGTTTGACGAAGATTGTAGAGGGCAATCTTACATATATGCCAAAGCGATACGACTATTTTGAACATAAAGCAGATGTGGGAATTATCGGTATAGGGACAACTTTGCCGGAGGCTTTCGAGCAAGCGGCAAAGGCGATGTTCAACCTTATGTACGATGTGGAGAGAGTAAGACCCCTGGAGAAGATCCAGGTTGAGTGTGAGGCAGACAGCTCGGAGGAACTGTTTGTGGAGTGGCTCAATGCACTTTTAGCCCAGGCAAATATCCATGAGCTTGCCTTGGGGGAGTTCCAGGTGAAGCAGATAAAGGGATTCCAACTGCTCGGCTGCGCTAAGGGAGAACGCTTAGATCCTCAGAGACATAACGTTAAGACCGAGGTTAAAGGAGCTACCTACGCAATGTTGAAGGTGGAAAAAGAGGGCGAGAAATATATCGTCCAGTGTGTGGTAGACGTGTGAGCTCTCCACCGACTTATAACAGACCAGCCACAAAGACACTAAGACACCAAGAGTGAATAATAGATATTCTCTTTGCGCCTTTGTGCCTTCGTGGCGGGACAGGATTGAGAAGAAAGAAAACCAGGAGGCACGGCTATGGAATTGAAGAGGCTGGAGAAGGTAAACGATTACGAATGGCTAATACCTCCTGCCGGAGAGATGAAAGTTCCGGTCAGGATTTTTGCCAGCCAGCAGTTAATGGAGGAGATGGACGAGAAGGTGCGGGAACAGGCGACTAATGTTGCCTGTTTGCCCGGGATCCAAAAAGCATCCATCGCTATGCCCGATGCCCACTGGGGTTATGGATTCCCTATCGGTGGGGTAGCTGCCTTCGATCCCCAGCAAGGTGGGGTGATATCAGTAGGCGGAGTTGGGTTTGATGTCAACTGCGGAGTGAGAACCCTTAAGACAGATTTGTCCCTCGAAGAAGTGAAACCAAAGCTGAAGGAACTGGTAGACACTCTGTTCCACATCGTGCCCGCCGGCGTGGGCTCGAGGGGTCAGATCTCTCTGTCAGGTAAGCAGATAGAATATGTCCTCACCGAAGGGGCCCAGTGGGTAGTTGAACACGGCTACGGAATTCCTGAGGATATTGAGTTCACCGAGGACAACGGCAAGGTGAACGGTGCCGACCCGGCCAATGTGAGTGAAACCGCCCTGAAAAGAGAGAGGAAACAGGTGGGCACCCTGGGGTCTGGCAACCACTACTTAGAGATCCAATATGTGGCCGAGGTGTACAACAGCCAAGTAGCCGAACAATTTGGGCTGTGGGAAAACCAGGCGGTGGTGACCATCCATTGCGGCTCCCGCGCCCTGGGACATCAGGTTGGCACTGACTATCTGAAGACCTTAGCCGGGGCCTCCCGAAAGTATGGAATACCCATCCGGGAGAGAGAGCTGGTCTGTGCTCCCTTGGATTCTGACGAGGGGGGAAGATATTTCTCGGCTATGAACTGCGCGGTGAACTATGCCTTTGCCAACCGTCAGGTGATTACCCACTTAGTCAGGAGTGGCTTTGAAAAGGTGCTGCCCCGGGCTCAGTTGATTATGCTCTATGATGTGGGTCACAACACCTGCAAGATCGAGAGGCACCAGATAGACGGAAAGTTAAAAGAGGTCTATATCCACCGAAAAGGGGCAACCAGAGCCTTCGGGCCTCAGAGGGAGCAACTACCAAGACCCTACCAGGAAGTGGGGCAGCCGGTGATCATTGGAGGCACAATGGGCACCGAATCCTACATCTTAGTGGGAACAGAGTCCGGAGAGGGAAAGGCGTTTGCCTCTGTCTGTCACGGTGCCGGGCGCCAGATGAGCAGACGAAAAGCGATGAAAAAATGGCGAGGAGAACAGATTGTGAGGGAGTTGAGCGAAAAAGGCATCTACATCCAGGCTCACTCACTTGCTGGGATTGCCGAAGAGGCCCCCTTAGCCTACAAGAACGTAACTGCCGTCATCGAGGCTATTCATAATGCTAACCTGGCCCAAAAGGTAGTCAAGCTCAAACCTATAGGCTGTATTAAAGGCTGAATTCTGCTGCGAAGATAGTATCTATTCAGGTGAATGAAAAGAGCAGATGATCCGGTTATAAGATTGATCCATCCGTAAAGCAAGATATGTTACATTTTGCAGTTGTCATAATATTGGAAGAGGCAGGTGTCACCACCTGCCTCTTTTTGTTACGGGGTAATCCTGGTTCTGTCTCGGGGAAACAGGGAGGCCATCCGGATGTTGGGCAAATCAAGTAGCTGTTTAGTCAACCTTTCGGCTCCGATAGCCAGCCCTCCGTGGGGGGGCATTCCGTATTTGAACACCTGAAGGTAGAAATCGAAGTCTTCAGGGGTTAACCCGGATTTTTCCATATTTTTCACCAGCATTGCATAGTCATGAATTCTCTGACTACCAGTGGTTACTTCTAATCCTTTAAACAGCAGGTCAAAGCTTCTGGTCAGCTCAGGATTTTTCTCATCCGGCATTGTGTAGACCGGCCTTTTACTGGTGGGGTAGTGGGTAATATAAACCAACTCTGTCCCTGTCTTCTTCTTAAAATACTGACAGATCAGCATCTCACCTTCCGGATCAAGATCTGCTTTAGATTTGACCCGTTTTCCACATTTTTCCTCTAACAGTTGGAGGGCATCTTTTAGAGCAATCTGGGGGATGGTCTCGAATTCAGGTACTTGGACGCCCCAGAGCTCCAACTCCGCCCGACAAGCTTTTTTAGTATGAGAAAACATATATTTTAGCAGGTCTATCTCCAGGGCAATGACATCCTGTTCATCGTTGATGAACCCCATTTCGTAGTCGAGGCTAAGGTATTCGTTAAGGTGACGGGAGGTGTCGTGTTTTTCTGCCCGATAGACATGTCCCACCTCGAACACTCGCTCGAAGACACCCACCATAATCTGTTTGTAGAACTGGGGGCTTTGAGCTAAGTAAGCGGTCCGCTCAAAATATTCCACTTTGAACAGCTCGGCACCTCCTTCGGTCCCCGAGGCCACAATTTTGGGAGTGAATATCTCGGTAAATCCTTTCCGGTTGAGAAACTCTCGAAATGCCCAGATCAGCTCACTTTGGATTCTAAAGACAGCCTGCACTTTTTGGTTTCTCAATGACAGTGGCCGGTGTTCCAGCACAGAGCCAAGTTCTGCCCGGTCAAATGACCGTTGGTTGCTGATCTCTAAGGGAACGGAGGCACCATAGTAAACATTGCCTGTCAGGGTGCAATTGTTCACGTGGACCTCTATTCCTCCCGGGGCACGGGGTTCTGAGACGACCTC
This sequence comes from Candidatus Latescibacterota bacterium, assembly GCA_030608245.1. Taxonomy (GTDB): domain Bacteria; phylum Latescibacterota; class MVCY01; order MVCY01; family MVCY01; genus MVCY01. Next base: position 2,750 of record JAUWEO010000040.1, on the reverse strand, counting down.
TCCCTTAACCTCCACTACCATCTCGTTCCTGAGACCAGCGAGATCCTCACTCTTCCGGAAGACCGTCTGGACAGTTCCGGTTCTATCCCTCAAAACGACAAAATTTACCCCCCCCAACTGTCTGATCCTGTGCACCCACCCTTTCAGCAGCACCTCCTTGCCAATAGAGTCGGGTAGGGTAGCTATCAGAATGCGGTTCATCTATATCCTCCTATGCCTTCTAAGCGGAGTTGCCGCTCCAGGGGTTTATCGTAAACCCGTGAACCGGTACTCCGAAACATCCCCCAAGCTGACCCTCCTCATTCAAAGCCTCTCAATTTCCTCTGCAGGTATTGTCTCACCGTATACCCATATTCCTCATCCATCAGGGCAAAGTCAACGAAGGCCCGGAAATAGGCCTGATGATTTCCAATATCGTAGCGCTTTTCTCCAGGACCCAGCTTGAGACACCTGACCTTGCCTCCCATCTGCAGAAGCACCCCAATGGCATCGGTGATTTGGATCTCTCCTCCCATCCCCGGGGGAGTGCGGCGGATTGCCTCAAAGATATTAGGGTTGAAGACATACCTGGCAGCTATGGCATATCTGCTTGCCATTTCCCCTTTGGCGGGTTTTTCCACTAAGGTCTCGGCCTCAAATTCTTCTTCTTCCTCCAGCTTGGGTTTAACAATGCCGTAACGGTTCACCTCATCTTCGGGTACCTCACAAACGGCAAGGGTGCAGTTAGATTTGTGGGAAAGATGGGACTGGATAAGTCTATGAACTAAGGTAGGCGACTCTGTTGGCTGCATAATGGTGTCCCCCAATGCTACCACGAAGGGCTCATCTCCCACAAAGTCCTCAGCACAGCCGATGGCATGACCTAATCCCAGGGGCAGGCCCTGGCGAACATAGAAGAAACTGACCTCTGCCTTCTCGTATTCCAACTGCTCCAGGAGTCCATTATTCCCACTTTCAGTCAGCATTCTGACCAGTTCAGGGTCTTTGTCGAAATGGTCTTCAATGGACCTTTTCTTACGGCCAGTGATAAAGAGTATCTTCCTCAACCCCTGGGCCACTAACTCTTCCACCACATACTGAACTACCGGTTTTCTACCCACGGGCAACATCTCTTTTGGTTGAGATTTAGTGGCAGGCAGCAGTCGGGTACCTGCCCCAGCCACAGGGATGACCGCCTTTTCGATACCCATAGTTTCTCTCCTTAACATAGCATAAAGATCTTCCGGTTGTTTTAGTGTCATTCAGTGTTTCCCGAATTTGATTCCAAAATCTTCGCCAAAGCTCGCAGCCCTAAAAGATAGCTCTCTGCCCCAAAGCCATGGATCTGCCCGAGGCAAGCCGCAGCGATTACCGAGGTTTGCCTGAATTTCTCTCGGGTGTGAAGATTGGACAGATGTACCTCCACTGTGGGCAGAGCGGCAGCAGCTACGGCATCCCTGAGTACCACGCTGTAATGGGTAAGCCCCCCAGGATTGATGAGAATTCCATCCGTCCACTCTATTGCCTTGTGAATCTCATCGACTATTTCTCCCTCGGAGTTAGACTGGATGATCTTTACCTCCACAGCCAACTGTTTCGCCAATTGCTGGATGGACTGGTTGATCTCCTCCAGAGAAACTGTCCCATAGACCTCGGGTTCTCGCTTGCCCAACAGGTTAAGGTTGGGGCCGTGAACTACAAGCAGACGGTGCATGATTCCCTCCAGTGTCCTCTGTTGACCTCTATCAAAGAATATATCGGCTCAAATTTTCGTCGCTCACAATCTTGTCCAGGGTTTTCTTCACCATCTGGTGGGTGATACGGATGGATTTCCTCTTTGTCTCAGGCACCGCATAGAGGATATCCTCTAACAGGGTGTTCATGACCGTGTGAAGCCTTCGTGCTCCGATATTTTCTGTCTTTTGATTCACCTCATCTGCCACCCTTGCAATCTCTTCGATAGCCGGCTTAGGGAAAGAAATCCTTACCCCTTCGGTGGCTAACAGGGCCTGATATTGTTTTATCAGGGCGTTTTTTGGCTCGGTGAGGATTCTCACGAAATCCTTAGCGGTCAGGCTATCTAATTCCACTCGGATAGGGAATCTGCCCTGCATCTCCGGGATCAAGTCTGAGGGTTTGGCGGAGTGAAAAGCACCGGCAGCGATAAACAGAACATGGTCGGTTTTGACCATTCCATATTTTGTCATTACATTTGAACCTTCCACGATGGGGAGCAGATCGCGCTGTACTCCTTCCCTGGAGACATCCGGGCCACTGGCAGAAGCCTCTGCAGCCGCTATCTTGTCCAGCTCATCCACAAAGACTATCCCTGACTGTTCCACCCGGTTGATGGCTTCGGCAACTACCTCATCCATGTCAATGAGTTTCTGTACCTCTTCCTGAGTCAGTATCCTGCGAGCCTCAGCTACGGTTACGCGTCTTCTTTTGACCTTTCTGGGAATCATCCCCCCGAACATCTCCTGGATGTTGATCCCCATCTCTTCCATGCCGATGGGGGAGAATATTTCTACCATGGGGAAGGCATTGGAGGTAAGCTCAAGTTCGACTACTCTTTTGTCCAGCCTTCCCGCAACAAGCTGTTGTCTCAGCTTCTCTCGACTTCTCTGATGCTTTCCCTCCACCTGTTCATCGAGGAGTTGATTCTCCTTTCCCTTTTTTTGGGGAGGAGGGGGAAGGAGGATATCTAAGAGCCGTTCTTCGGCCTGTCTTTCAGCCTCTTGCTGGACCTGTTCTGCCCTCGCGGTTTTCAC
>JAUWEO010000237.1 GCA_030608245.1 Candidatus Latescibacterota bacterium | reverse complement strand
TCTTACTCCCTCTCACTACGCCTATCTCAGGATAGCCGACGGCTGCGACAACTGTTGCAGCTACTGCACCATTCCCCTTATTCGTGGCAGACAGCGAAGCAGACCCATAGAAGAGGTGACCACCGAGGCAGGTCACTTAGTTCGGCAAGGGGCCAGGGAACTTATCCTGATAGCCCAGGACACCACCAAGTACGGGACAGATCTCTATGGCAAGAGGCGAGTGGATGAACTAATCCGGGAGTTGGCAAAGATAGAGGGTGTCGAGTGGCTTCGACTGCTTTACACCCACCCTGCCCACTGGTGGGATGGCCTTATAGATGTGCTGGCAGAGACTCCAAAGGTATGCCGCTGCTTAGATATTCCCCTTCAGCATATCTCCGACGGGATTCTGACCGAGATGAACCGGCGGATCACCCGGAAACAAATTGTCCAGCTTATTCAGAAACTGAGAGAAAGACTCCCCGGGGTGGCCTTGCGCACATCGGTGATGGTCGGATTCCCAGGTGAGACCGACCAGGAGTTCCGGGAGTTGCTCGATTTCCTCCGGCAAGTCAGATTTCAGCGGCTGGGGACCTTCAGTTATTGGCGGGAAGAGGGGACCCAAGCGGCGGAATTTGCCCGTCAGGTGCCTCAAAAGGTGAAAGAAGAGCGGCTTCATCAGGTAATGTTACTACAACAGAAGATTTCTCTCGAATTTAACCGTTCGCTGGTTGGTGAAGTGCTTCCGGTGCTTATTGATCAACAGGCTGACACTTTCCCTGTTCAATTTGTGGGACGCACCCAACTCAGCGCCCCCGAGGTTGACGGTCAGGTACTGATCACTGAAGGCCAGGGTCAGGTGGGCCGATTTTGCAGGGTAAGAATAGCGAAAGCCTATGAATATGATATCGCCGGGGAAATTGTCTCCGTCGGGTAAGAACTTGTGCTTGACTTTTCTTTGACCGCTGATTATATTTATTCGTTGAATTTCAGCGGAATTCGCCCCTGTTGGATAAACTACCGCCTCAGACAAAGCTTGTCAAGGACTCTATATCTGATGTCGACCAAAGCTAAGTACATTTCTATCTTTATTGTCCCCGATGATGCCTCAAAGCCCGCTAGGCTGAGGTTAAGGCGCCCCATCTACCGCTTCCTCACCATTCTTTTCCCCGCTATATTGGTTTTCATGGTGGCAAGTTTGTTTTTCTGGGGAAACACGGTGCAGGTTTTCCGAGAGAACGCTGCCCTGCGAACGGAGAATGCCAAGGTGAGACAGTTGGCTTTGGAGTTAGAGCAAATTCGGGCAATTGACAGTCAGCTACGGGTAATGGCCGGGGCGGATCTTAAACTTTCCCCGGCTGTTACCCGGTCTGCATATATGTTGACAGATAGCCTGGGAAACGATTCCTCTATCCAGCAGAGGGATATTCCTTCTATCTGGCCGACAGAGGGCAGGGTCTCTTCAGAGTTTGGTGAATACCGGGGGCTAATGGGCAAAAGACACGAGGGGATCGATATCGCCGCCACCTCCGGCACTCCAGTGAGGGCCACCGCTGAGGGAAAGGTGCTCTTCGCCGGATGGACAGATAACCTGGGAAACCTGGTGATTATCAAGCACGGCAACCGTTATTTTACCCGTTATGGCCACAATAAAGAGATGTTTATCAAGGAAGGTCAATTAGTTAAAAGAGGAGAGGTTATAGCCACTGTGGGAAGTTCAGGCCACAGCACCGCCTCCCATTTGCATTACGAAGTCTTGGAAGATGCCAAACCGGTGAACCCCAGAAGATTTTTGCCGAGAAAGGAGTAGGAAGAATGGCTAAAGAGAACGGAGGACAGCTAAACACAATTGTCGGAAAGGGCTCAACCCTTGAAGGTACGTTTGATATTAATAGTAGCTTGCGCGTAGATGGGAACATAAAAGGGAAGCTCACTGTCGGGGACAGTCTCACAGTAGGCAAGGAAGGCGTGATAGAGGCGGATATCGAAACCAAGAAAGCATCTGTAGCAGGGAAGATCATCGGCACTTTAAAGGCGTCCGAGCGGGTTGTCTTAGAATCCAGTTCCACCCTACAAGGGGACCTTAAGACGAAGTTTTTGGTCATCGAAGAAGGCGCTGTTTTTCTAGGAAATTGCCAGTCAAACAACGAGACCAAAAGCCTTTCGCCTGTTAAAGTGCCGCCGAAGAAGGAGCAGCAGAATAAGATAAGTTCCTAAATTACCTGTGACTTAGCGTTAGGTTTTGGCAATAAAGGGGTAGGGTGTAACCTTTGAGCAAACCAGTCCTTGCCTCTTGGATAATTGTGGAAAACCTGTGGATAACCCTCCATTACTATCGTGCTGTAATTATAGGCAAACTACAATGTTGTGGCGAAGAAACGATAGTACAAGCAGTTAGTTATCCACATTTTTTTGGCGATTTTCAGCCCATTCAGGAGGTGTCCAATTGGCCCTTGAGCTTCTCACTCAGATCACCCAGGCTGAGACAAGAGCAGAACAGATAGTTGGAGAGAGCAAGAGGCGGGCGAGCAGCATGATTACTGAGGCCAGCTCTCAATTCCAGTCTGATATAAGGGCTGCGCACTTGGCTGCCGACAAGCAGATCAAGGAAAAGACAGAGGAGGCCCGACAAGAGGCAGATAAGCAGATTAAACAGTTAAAGACCCAAGGGGAAACAGAGAGAACCAGACTGCGCCATCGGGCAGAGGCTAATATCGTAAAGGCGGTTCTTTTTATCATCCAACGCTCTTTCCCCTCAAGGTTATAGGTCCCATTCTTTG
>JAUWEO010000260.1 GCA_030608245.1 Candidatus Latescibacterota bacterium | reverse complement strand
GAAAAGAACAGTCTTTCTTTGAAGTTAATCTCAAGGCTGGATGAGAGACACAATACCGCCCTTTCCCTTCTCTATCTCGATAACCAGGCAGGTATTCCTCCCCACATCTCTGAGACCAAAGCCAGGTATTGGCGATTTGCCGCCTGGAAGCGGTGGACTGTGGCTTTGGCCAATGAATCACGATTAACCGATGCCCTCTCGGTCAAGGGACGGGCCTTCTACGATAAGTACGACAATGTCCTTGAATCCTACTCCGATGCCACCTACAACACAGTGGACTGGACAAGCACTTACGATGACTACGCCCTGGGCAGCAGTCTCTACTTCGATTTCAGCCCTGGTAATGCTCATTCCCTTCGGGCAGGCATCAATCTCAAGAGAGATATCCATAAGGAAGAAAAAGACAAAGCTGAGCCTTGGAAAAGCTATGAAATAGGCACATATTCTCTTGGTATAGAGGACCAATTTAGACCGTGGAAAAAAGTTTTTGCGCTGACAGGGATAAGTTACAATTTTAGTGAGACCTACCGTCCTCGAACCGGCGGCGATATCCAAACCTGCGATTGGCTATTGGCCGTTACCTACTCCTACCGGCCAGAGCTTTCACTCTATGGTTCCCTGTCCCGAAAGACGCTCTTCCCCAGTATGCATCAGCTATATAGCGACAGATCGGGTAATCCAGACCTGAAGGAGCAGAGCAATTTAAACTACGAACTGGGAGGGAGATACATTTTCAAAGAAAGACTGCGAGGAGAATTATGCTATTTCCATAACCAGGTAAAGAATCTAATTGACCGGGCGGAAAAACGAGAGCCCTACCTGAATACCCGGCAGGTTACCATAAAAGGCCTCGAAACCAGTTTTCATGCCAAGCTCAATAGATTTTTATCCTTAAGGTTAGCCTACACCTACCTTGATGCCCGGGACAGAAAGTCGGAGCTGCTGGGCCGGTCAGACGATGAGCTTCCCTGGACCCCACAGCACAAATCCGATTTTGGATTCCACTATTCTACGAATTCCGGCTTCTCCGGTAACCTTTTCGGTTCGTACATTGGGAAGCGATATTACTATGACAAAAGCAATATCCAGCACTGCCTGAGCGGCTATTGGCTTGGGAGGGCAAAGATCTCTCAGCGGATTGGTGGGCGTTGGGAGGGAACTCTCTCTGTGGACAACCTCTTCGATGTGGATTATAAGGAAGAAGAGGGCTACCCTCAGCCGGGAAGGACTGTGTGGTTAGGGTTTAAACTTAATTGGGAAAAGAACAAATCAGCCACAACACCACCAAGACACTAAGATTAAATAATAAATATTCCCTTCGTGTCTTCGTGGCAGAACAAAAGGTTAAGAAATGAAAAGAGAGGCAAACATAGATCTGTTTATCTGCCGCTGCGGCGGCACCCTGAAAGAAGCCTTAGACATCGAAGAACTCTCCCGATTTGCAGGTCAGCTTCCGGGTGTCGGCTATGTGAGAACTCACTCCGCCTTGTGCACGAAATCTGGCTTGAAGGCGCTGCAAGCTGAGGTGAAAAAGAGCTCTCCCAGTCGGGTGGTAGTAGCCGCCTGTTCTCCGCTGGTGTGTGAAAGCCAGTTCAGAGAGGCACTCCGTAAGGCGGGCATCAACCCCTACCTTCTCACCATTGCCAATATCAGAGAACAGTGCGCCTGGGTCTGTCCGGGGAGACGACAGGCCACAGAGAAGGCGAAACGCCTGATACAGGCTGCTGTTGGACGTTCTGCCCTGCTGGAGCCGATCCAGTGCCAGGAATTCCCGGTGAGCAGAGATGTGTTAGTAGTGGGAGGAGGCATAACAGGACTGCAATGCTCGCTCCGTTTGGCGGAAATGGGCCATAAGGTCTTCCTCGTTGAGAAACAATCTCATCTGGGCGGGCATACTGCCCTGCTCCCTCACTTCTACCAGGAGAACCCTATTTCTCCTCAGCAACTGATAGCAGGGATGCTCGACCGAGTCCAGGGGTTAGGCTCAGATCGGATAGAGGTGCTCACTTCGGCGGAGTTGCTCGACTTGAAGGGGCAGGTGGGTGGATTTATGGCAACTGTAAATACCCCCAAGAATACTCTCACTTTGCCTGTAGGGACAGTGGTCGTGGCCACCGGGTACAACGCTTCCGCTCCAGAGAAAGACCTGAGACGCCTACAGAAAGTGACAACATTGCTGGAGTTGGAGAAGGCGCTGGGCGACGGACAAAAAGGCCGACTCCTCCCCTGGCCTTCTCCTCATCGACTGAGAAATGTAGCCTTCATTCTGGATCAGACCTCGGAACAGGATAAAACCGCTACCGGGGCGGCGTTGAAGGACTC
>JAUWEO010000216.1 GCA_030608245.1 Candidatus Latescibacterota bacterium | reverse complement strand
CTATAACCAACTATTCTGCAAGGAGAAAACAGTGGCTCTGTATTTGCTTGAATTGTTTGATCCGAATTTTTTCTTATTTTTTTCTTGACAGCGGCAAAACGGTATTGTATTTTAGGATATATTCTGACCAGATTTTCCCGAAAGGAGGTGGGCTCAATGCGGTTAGTGAGAACTATCATCATGAAAACTATCAATCTTAGCTTTGTGGATGCAAATCATAAGGGAATTACTGTGCCCACCTGTGCGGGAGAATTCTTGGCTGGACCTTAGAGTCAGAGAACTGACCCATAAAGGCCGTGAGGATTCTCCTCGCGGCCTTTTTTCTTGGAAAGTTTGGGCTACTACAGACGGCCTTCCCATTGCATTTCCCTGCCGTTTGATTTCAATGCTACACTCTGGAGTTGGAAGAAATCTGGTGAAAGGAAACAGACTGAACTCGATCAATTCAGAAAGGGGGTAATGTGAGAACTCGGACAATACCATTGTTGCTTGTCACTATTCTGACTGCCCTGGTGACAGCAGGACAGTCAACACCAGGGGGGAGCGGTTCTGAGCCCCGGACAATGACCGCCGTCAGAATACATAATCCCCCCAGAATCGATGGCAACCTGGATGATCCTTGTTGGAAGTCAGCCACTCCTACCTCCGAGTTCATCCAGATGGACCCCGATGAGGGGAAGCCGGCCACCGAGCAGACCATCGTCAGAGCACTCTACGATGACGACAATCTCTATTTTGGGATCAAGTGTCTGGACTCGCAGCCGGAGAAAATAGCAGCGCGGATTGTGCCCAGAGACGTTGCCTGGTGGCCTGACGACCTGATCGCCATTGTGCTGGACACTTACTACGACCGACAGAATTGTTATGGGTTCTACACAAATCCCAACGGGATACAACTGGATATGCGCTGCACAGGTGACGGGCGATACCAGGACTGGAGCTGGGATGGCGTCTGGCAATCCGAGGGCAGTATCACTGATCAGGGCTGGGTTGCGGAACTCGCCATCCCGTTTAAGACCCTCAGATTCTCCCGAGACAGGGACCAACTCTGGGGCGTGAACATCAAAAGGTGGAGAAAGACAAGGAGCGAAGACAGCAACTGGGCGTTCATATCCCGTGACGACGGAACCGAACTGAAGGTCTCCAAGGCAGGCCATCTGCTTGGACTGGAAGCTCTCAGACAGGGATTGCACCTGGAGTTTCTACCCAGCGGGACGGCCAGACTCAATCAGGACCCGGATGTAACTGAGTGGCAGAAGGATATAGGTCTTGACATCAAGTACGGCATCACTTCCAACCTAACTCTGGATGCCACCATTAACCCTGATTTTTGCCACATAGAGGCAGACCCGGAGAAGATCAATCTCACCAGATTCGAGCTTTTCTATGACGAAAAGCGTCCGTTTTTCATGGAGGGGAAAGAGCTCTTCTCCTCAATGAACCTGTTCTACAGCCGCAGGATAGCCAATCCCAAGTTAGGTGCCAAGCTCACAGGAAAGCTCGGTGACTACAGCATCGGTTGGTTGACGGCCGTTGACCAGGAGAGGGGACCGGATCCGAGCTACGGGGCCTTTCGCCTGCAGAAGGATATCCTCAAAAATTCCTCTGTGGGCATCATCGGCGTCGGAAAACAGAAGACAGAGAATCAGTACAGCCGGGCCTTGGGGGTAGATCTCAGATTACACCCCGGGCAGAACATGTTGAGGCTGGAACTTGCCAAGAGCTTTAACCCAGAAGTGAAGGGAAACGACTGGTGGACCAGAGTCACGTTCCGCCGTTTCGCAGGGGAGTTCTGGACTAATTGCGGGTTTTACGAGACCCGGCCTGAGTTCAATGTCGATCAGACCGGATACATTCCCCATGACCCTCACGTCGGAGAAAGAGAGATAGGCGGTTGGGTAGATTACGCCCCCGTAATCAAAAGGTTCGGGATCAAGCGGATCTGGCTTGGCCAAGGTGCCTGGGTGACAAAACGGACCGATGACCACAAATGGGGTTGGCGTTGGGAAGATGTATGGCTCGATGTCGATTTTGAGAACCTCAATCAGATGCGTCTCTGGCACCTTAACTGGTATCTTCGCTATCAACAGAAGGGATACAGAGGAACCACCTTAGGGTTCAGATACCAAATTAGGGGAAAGGCCTTTGTCCGCTCGTTAGCGATAGAGACCCGGATAGAGGATCACTATGACTGGGCGGATGACTATTTCGGCAATATGAGAACTCTCTCAATATGGGGTGATCTTAAGCCTCATGATAACATCAGCCTGGATATCAACGGAAAAGTCGTCTGGGAGTATTTCCCCTCAGGGAAACTCGATGAGGTCAAGCAGGTAGGGAACCTCAGGTTGACCTATCTTCTAACGAAGGATCTCTTCCTAAGAGTCTTCATTCCGGTCAATCCAGCCAGTCACGACTACGCCATCAATGCCCTTTTGAGCTATGCCTACCGGCCGCTAAGCAGCTTCTATCTGGCCTATAACGAGCGGAGAGGCAAGGATATGGAGTTTGTGGACAGAATTATCATGGCAAAGATCTCGTATCTGTGGAATCTGTAGAATGCCTCTTGCAGGAAAGGATCATGAATTAGTCCGCAAGAAATTTCTTAGATGTTCCCTCAAGAGGGCATACTGTTAAGGCAAAGATAGGTAAGTCCCAGTTGGAGTTTGCCGAGCAGGTTTATTCGCGGGTTGACGATACGATTTCCAGGATCACTGCGGCGACCGAACAACACCCCCGCTAACTTAGGAGAAAGCATGCCGCTGACGATTGAGGTTAAGAATGTGGTAAAACGGTATCAAACCAAGCAACGCACCCGCCGGTGGCCTTTGGGACGCGTGGTGAAGCGCGACGTGGAGGCGTTACGAGGAGTAAGCCTGTCTGTCTCTGCTGGGGAGTTTTACAGCCTGGTGGGACCCAACGGCGCTGGAAAGACTACGCTCATTAAGGTATTATGCACGCTCCTGGAGCACGATGGCGGTAATGCTTCCGTCTGTGGTTTCGATACGCTCAAGGAGTCAGACTCAGTGCGCAAGTGCATAGGCGTGTGCCTGCAAAGCGACCGTAGCGTTTACTGGAAACTCACCGCTCGCGAGAATCTCAACTACTTTGCCGCGATTTCTGGCCTGTACGGCAAGGAGAGAAGAGAGCGCGTTGACACCGCGCTCGAACTTGTGAATCTGGCCGAC
>JAUWEO010000225.1 GCA_030608245.1 Candidatus Latescibacterota bacterium | reverse complement strand
ATTTCGTTGATGCATTCTAATTCTTCCACTGAAACCGCCATCAGTCTGTCCAAGGAGTAAAATTCTCTGGCCAGCACCCGGGCGGCGTTGCTTCCCACATGTCTTATACCCAGGGCAAAGATGAGCCTGTCTAAGGACCTGCTTTTGTTAGTCTGGATAGCAGAAATAAGGTTATCGGCAGATTTCTCTGCCATTCGCTCCAAGGGGATCAATTGGTCAGCCTTCAAATAGTAGAGGTCGGCGTAATCCTGGATCAGTTTGTTTTCCACTAATTGATTCACCACCGCCTCTCCCAGCCCTTCGATGTCCATAGCAGTGCGAGAGGCGAAATGTTGGATCCTGCGCCGCAGTTGAGCCGGACACCGCAGGTTCTCACACCTGACGGCTACTTCCTCCTCTTCTCTATGCAGGGGGGAGTTACAAACTGGACACCTATCAGGGAAAATAAAAGGTTGGGACTCAACCGGCCTGTCTTTTTTAATCACCTCTACCACTTTTGGAATTACATCTCCGCCTTTTTCGATGATGACAGTATCCCCGATGCGTATGTCCTTCCGGTGTATCTCGTCCTGGTTGTGAAGGGTGGCACGGCTGATGGTAGAGCCGGCTACTTTCACTGGATCAAGCACAGCCACCGGGGTAACCGTCCCGGTTCTCCCCACCTGGAGGATGATATCCTTAAGTAGAGTCTCTGCTTTCTCTGCCTCAAATTTGTAGGCGATTGACCAGCGGGGGTTTTTGGCTGTGCTGCCCAGTCTCCGCTGCTGGTCAAGAGAGTTCACTTTGATCACCACTCCGTCAATCTGATAGGGGAGTTGGCCTCTTTTGTTTTCCCACTCGTCGCAGAATCGGAGCACCTCATCGAGGGAACAGCAACCTGTTCTGTAGGGAGGAACGATAAATCCCGCCCTTGCAAGCCAGGCAAGACACTGAGCGTGCGTTCTCGGTCCATCTCCTGAGATATTGAGCCAGTAGCCAAGGAAACTTAGCCTTCGCCGAGCCACAATCTTGGGGTCCTGGAGCTTCAGCGACCCGGCGGCGGCATTGCGAGGGTTGGCGAACAATTTCTCCTCTTTCTCTTCCCGTTCTTGGTTGATGCGGAGGAACTCTTCCGCCGAGAGATAGGCCTCTCCTCTGACCTCACACTCGGCCACTGTGGTTTTGAGTCGTAGAGGGATGGTCCTGATGGTTTTGAGATTCTGAGTGATCTCATCGCCTCGGACACCATCTCCCCGAGTGGCCCCTTGCACCAGCAGACCATTCCGATAAATGAGACTTATGGCCACTCCGTCGATTTTCAACTCGGTCACATATTCCACCTCTTCTCCGGGCAATGCCGATTTGGTCCGCCGATCGAAGTCGCGCAGTTCCTCCTCTGAATAGGTGTTGTCCAGGCTGAGCATTGGGGAGGAGTGTACCACCGTGGGAAACTGCTCTGTAGGTTGCCCCCCTACCCGTTGAGTAGGCGAGTCGGGCTTGACCAGCTGGGGATGCTGCCGTTCCAGCTCAATCAGCTCCCGCATCAACTGGTCGTACTCGTAGTCGGAGATAACCGGCTCTCCCAGGAGATAATATCTGTGGTTGTGTTCACGGATTGTCTCTGAGAGCTCCGCAATTCTCTGTTCAGGTTTCTTCATCCCTGACCGCCTCCAATGGCTTAATTGGCGAGTAGCGAGTGGTGATTAGTGAGCAGCGAAATGCAGTTAGACCTGCGAAAAAGTAGTCGAATCTACTGCCTCTGTTGGTAACTCTGAATGAACCTTTCTATGGACCTGTCGTAAGTTTTCTCCACCTCAGGAGTGAAAAAACAGGCGGGCAGCTCTCCGAGTTGCCAGTGATATTTTATGCATTCGCAACAGATGCCCTTTTTCGAGCAGGGCTCGTAGGTACAAGGACACTGTTTCTTGTTCTCCTCCAGATTTACGCAGTCTTTCATGCCGTTTCTCCTTGTTTTTTAGGTTGGCTCTGTTGTTGATTTCCGGTAACGGGGTGATATTCAACAAGTTTTGAGCCGCTGTAGAATGCAAACTATTTGCTGCTGCTCCCAGTAGTATCTACAAGACTATTCGTTTGTTGCGCCTCTTCCGCGGTTTCTGTAGTTGAAGTTCATTGAAGTCAGGAATTCAACAAGATGGAGTCCACTGCTTGAACAACCCAAGGCACTGGTGAAAAAATCCTTGCCCCTTAGCCGGAAATTCACTAAATTCTGTTCCCATCAACCCGTGCTAAGAACTCAATAGTCCGAAAAATCCAAAAAAGGCAACATCGACAGGAGGAAAGAGATAGTTGCCAAAAGCAGAGACAATGCCGTCTATATCGAAAGCCTTGGTCATTCAAACCGCTTTCATCGGGGATTTGGTGTTGACTACCCCTCTGATTCGAGCAATCAGAAGGGGTTTCCCCTATGCCCGTATCTCTGTGCTGGTAATTCCAGAGACAGCAGAGCTGCTTGTTGGCAATCCCCACATTGACGATGTAATCCTCTACGACAAGCGGGGGAAAGAGAGGGGTATACGGGCCTTTTTCAAATTGGTTAACAGGTTACGAAAGGAGCACTTTGGCCTGGCGATTGTACCTCATCGTTCGTTCCGCAGTGCCCTTCTAACTACCCTAAGTGGAATTCCTCAAAGGATAGGTTTTAACACCAGTATTGGGGCTTTTCTGTTCAACCACAGGACTTTCTACCGAAAAGACGCTCATGAAATTGAGCGCAACCTTGACTTACTGAATCGTTTCGGAATTTGCCTCCAGGACAAAAGCCCGGAGATTTTCCCCAGTTCCCAGGATCGAGAAAGGATAACAGAGTTTCTACGGGAAAACGGGATTCAGACCTGGCACGATTTCGTGGCCGTCGCCCCTGGATCAGTATGGCCCACCAAATGTTGGCCTCCAGAGAGGTTCGCTGAAGTGGCCAGGCTTTTATTTGAGCAGTTCGGAGTAGAAGTTGTTCTGATAGGTGGGGAGACAGACCGGC
>JAUWEO010000153.1 GCA_030608245.1 Candidatus Latescibacterota bacterium | reverse complement strand
CCCTCTTAAGGCGGCGGAGAGGTTTGCTCAAGAGTTTAAACTTACCGTGGTGCTTAAAGGGGCACCTACGGTTATCGCCACTCCTGAGGCAGAGATCTATGTGAACTCAACTGGCAATGCGGGAATGGCCACTGCCGGCTCAGGAGACGTGTTGACCGGCACTATCGTCGGGCTGATCGGCCAGGGACTTGCCCCGGCAGAGGCCGCCATCGCTGGGGTCTTCATCCACGGAAAGGCAGGCGACTTAGCCCGCCAGCAGAAGGGAGAGATGGGTCTTGTGGCCGGGGATATACTCCAGTTTCTGCCAGATGCTACCCAGAAAGACAGAAAGGGAGAGGGAGAAAGAGCAAGGGAGCAGGGGAGCTGAGGAGCAAGGGAGCAAGGGTGCAGAGGAGCAAGGGAGCAAGGGTACAGAGGAGCAAGGGAGCAGAGGTGCAGAGGGGAGCAACTTCGTGGTTCTCTTTGTGGGAGGGTTCTCCGCAGCCCGACATAAACCTGTAAGGGCGCCCCTCCGTGGTCGCCCAGGTTCGCAGCTTGAGTTAAGCGGAGAGGGATTGTTGGGTTTCGTTCCTTTTCACTATACTAAGTAGCAGATTTCAGAAATGTGAGAAACCCGGTTATCTTTTTTTCGTTCCAGGTAGTGATCTCTTCCAGTAGTCTTTTACCAGGATTTCCAGTCTTCAATAGCTGCAATAATCTTCTCCGCAATAATGGATTTCTCTCCAACTCCTGCATGACCGCTATTACTTCCGGGTTGTTGGTTTGGTAATAGGCGGATCTTTCCGCTGTTGCAGAATAGACTCCCTCTTGTGCTTCGCTAATCCTTTCCTCCCCAGTTAGCAGCCGATCTATGGTAGTATGGCCAATCCGCGCTATTTTTGCTAAGATATCTACCTGAGGGATGCGTCCCCGTTCATAATTACTCACACTTACCTTTGATGCCCCGATTATCCTTCCAAATTCAACTTGCCGGAGGTCCCCTCGAATTTGCCTGATTCTCTTACCAACCGCTAATTTGTTAATCTTCGTTAACATAACTCTAACAACCTCTCCACTAAGAAAATTAACGAAATATTAATTTTCTTCTTGACGGCAGATAAATAATTTGTTAACTTAATAACATTGGTCTACAGCTCTCAGTTAGTAGTATTAGATTATCAGCTCTTCTTGGCTTCAGTTGGGGCACTTATTTGTCTTTAAGAGGCTCCTTTCTAATGAAATAAGGGGATGAACCAAAATAAAGCCAAGCCCGTGTTTACTTCACGTGCTTTGGCGAAGCAGGGCGAAGGCTTTTGGTGCCTGGCAGGCTTGGGAGCCTTCGCCCATCCCCAGTTGTAAATATATCCCAAAATACCCAGAAAAGCAAATTTAATTTCTGTACAAGATTTCAGATTAATATCCAATTAACTCAATATGCTAAGCAGCTTTTGAAGGCCAAGAACAAAACTAAGTGGGAGGAGTTTCGTTATCTTTGCTGCTCGCAGGAGAACGTGTAACCCAGCGGGAGAGATGCGGCCCAAAAGGCTCCGATGAGAAAACCAACTGTGTTGATTGTAGATGATGACAAAAACTGGCGTTTGGTGCTGATGAGCCTCCTCAACCACTGGGGCTATCAGGCGATCACCGCTTGCGGAGCCCAGGAGACTCTCCAGATACTGAAAAAGAAGACCCCACTTGTGGTCCTCTCTGATATTGAAATGCCAGGGATAAATGGACTCCAACTGCTGCAGACAATCAAACAGCAGCACCCCGAAGTAGCGGTGATAATGATGTCCGGCCGGGCGACAGCAGAACAGGGCGCCAAAAGAAGCCTGGAACTGGGCGCCTTCGAATTTGTTTCCAAGCCCTTCGATCCGAAGTACCTGAAAGAGGTGCTCTGTGCCATCGAGGCCTTCAGTCGCCCCGAACAGAGGAACAAGTTCCGATGATCTGGAGGGTCATCGCCTGGCAAACATAGCGCTGGCCTTCCTGCTTATTACCCTGATAATGGTCCGGGGCGGATGACAGAAAGGCAGAGGGAGAGAGGGGAAGAAAGGACAAGGGAGCAAATGTGTGGCGGAGCAACTTCCCGCTTTGGAAATGCAGAGATGAAAAAATGGTGAGTCGGAGAAAGAAGTTGTAGGGGCGATCCTCTGTGGTCGTCCTTTTTTATTTGGACAGCGGTTATGTCAATGTTTGGAGGCACCTTCTAATGTTTAACGGAGACTTCCGCAGGCTGTTCTTATGGTGATTCTCGGCTTAGCCCCTCTGGCTGTGATCACCGCCCTACTGAAGAAACTCCTCCGGTATCTGTCACCACATTTCACAAATTCAATTACAAAAGAGAGTTAGATAACCACCCCAATTCTGTCGCAAAAAAACTCAGAAAAAATCTAAAATTTCTCTTGACTTTTAACGACTATCTGTTTATTTTGATTCTAACCTAATAAACATTATAACCAGAAATCGATAGGTGCTATGGACAACAAAATAAAGAGACTAAAGGAAAAAGGGATAGTGCTCACCATTCAACGCATGGCAGTGTTGGACATGCTGCACAACTGTTCCAATCATCCTACAGTTGAGGAAATACACAAGAAGCTGCTAAAGAAATATCCCACTCTATCATTGGCCACAGTCTATAATACACTGGAGATGCTTAAGCAGGCAGGCGAGATTCAGGAACTGAATATAGGAAAGGAAAAGCGCTTTGAGTCCCTTTTGGAATCACATCATCACTTTTACTGTCTTGTATGTGAACGAATCATAGATCTGGAGATCGCTTGCCCGACATTTAAGGCGGGAGAGATTGATGGTCATAAGATAGAGAGTATGCAGGCGATTTTTTACGGTACTTGTGCCGATTGCCGGGAAAAGGGAAAAGACAATGCCTGAATTGCCTGAAGTCGAAACAATCGTGCAGGGGTTGAAAACAACTCTCAGTCAGCAGAAAATAGAGCAGGTCAGGATTTATGACTCCAAGTTAGCGAAAATGCTTGCCGGCAAGCAGATAACTGGCAAACGAATCGTCAACATCAGGCGAAGGGGAAAATACATCATCTTTGAGTTAAATGAAGGACTGAACCTGATAGTCCACCTGCGGATGAGTGGACGACTGTTGTACCAGCAGAATGAGCGTAAGCCTCTTCGTTGGGTGAGGGCGGTAATAAAGTTGGATAATGGGCTTCTGGTGTTCCAGGACAGGCGGAGGCTGGGAGTTATGGAACTGTCCCGCTCCGACGATCTGAATTGCCGCTTGGGAGTAGAGCCGTTAAGTCCAGAGTTTGACTCGGACTACTTGGGTCAGAAGTTGGCCGCTGGCAAACGGCCGATAAAAGTCTTTCTTATGGATCAGGCTATTATTGCCGGTATCGGTAATATCTATGCCCAGGAAATACTGTTCGCTGCCGGCATTCATCCCCGGAGACAGGCTCTGTCCTTGGGCGATAATGAAATAGAAAGGTTAGGGGAAGCGATTAGAAACGTCCTCAGGCTGGCGATCAGACATCAGGGAACTACTGTCAGTGATTTCCAAAATGCCGATGGGACTGAAGGTAACTTTCAGAACTTGCTGAAAATCTATGGGCGGGAGAAGGAACCGTGTTTGATCTGTCAAACTCCCATAAAGAGGATAAAGCAACAGGGCAGAACTACTTATTTTTGTGAACAATGCCAGAAATGATGGAAAGGAGGAGGCAAAAATGGACCGGAGCGCTTTATACAAGCTAACCTATGGCCTGTATGTGGTGAGTTCTTGCAAGGGGGACAGACTAAATGGGCAGATAGCCAATACCGTATTTCAAGTTGCCTCGGAGCCTCCCACGATTGCGGTGAGCATCAACAAGCAGAATCTAACTCATCAATTTATTCAACAGAGCAGAGTCTTCACCGTATCAATCCTCTGCCAGCAAACTCCCATGAAGTTCATCGGGCACTTCGGTTTCAAATCCGGCAGGGAAATGGATAAATTTGCCGGAGTAAACTACAAAGCTGGCGAAACAGGTGCCCCTATAGTTCTGGATAGTGCCATTGCTTACCTTGAAGCCGAAGTACTGAAGGAACTTGACGCCGGAACTCATACTATTTTTGTGGGACAGGTGGTCGAAGCGGCGAGTTTGACAGAAAGCGAGCCAATGACTTACGCCTACTATCATTCAGTAAAACACGGCAAGGCTCCTAAGACAGCACCCACTTATGTGGAAGAAACCCGGAAAGGAGGGAAGAAAACAATGGAAAAGTACCGCTGCACAATTTGCGGGTATATTTATGACCCAGAAGCGGGAGACCCGGATTCAGGTATAAAACCGGGGACTTCGTTTGAAGAGCTGCCCGAGGATTGGGTATGTCCAGTCTGTGGGGCCAGCAAAGATCAATTTGAGATAGAGGGATAAAAATATGAAAGCTATAGAATTAACTCCGAAACCTACTGAGCAGGAAGTATCAACTGGGATATTGTAACATTCACGGTTATGGACAGTTAGCCGACACAGACAACCATCAAAAGAAAGGAGGGGAAAATGAGAGTTCTGTTCATCGTAGTGGGAACCACGCTGACCATTGCAGGGGCTTCGTCCGTCCTCGCATAGTCTTGGACAGTGGCGGTTAACGCGAATCTGACGGTTTCTGTTTAGGTTGCGGACAGTAAAAAGAAGAGTGACGAAATCCACTAATCTTAAGGAGGTCAAAATGAGACGACTTATGTTATTAACTACCATCGGAATAATCCTTGGGACTTCCGTTTTGGCGCAAGCTGTTATTCCGGATACGCAAGCTTCCCTGGGATTGAGGACTGGGGTATCTATACTGAGCGGAGATGGGACTGAGCTTTCTGATCCGGGAGTTTCAG
>JAUWEO010000060.1 GCA_030608245.1 Candidatus Latescibacterota bacterium | reverse complement strand
GTCTATCTCCGGCACCAAAAAGGTCGGCATTGTGGAAGTGAATGGCACTATTACCTCCTCCGGCCGGATAATAGAGCAGTTGGATGAATACGGCGAAGATAAGTCTATTCCAGCTATCGTATTGAGGATCAACAGTCCGGGCGGCACAGTGGCTGCCTGCCAGGAAATATACGAAGAGGTGCGCAAACTGAGGCTGTCAGGGAAGAGAATTGTTGCCTCGATGGGCAATGTCGCTGCCTCGGGAGGATATTATATCGCGGTGGCTGCCGATACCATCATGGCTAACCCCGGTACGATCACCGGAAGCATTGGAGTGATCGCCCAAATACCTAATGCTGAGAAGCTGCTAGAAAAGGTGGGGCTGCACCTCCAGGTAGTCAAGAGCGGTAAATATAAGGACCTTGGCTCCCCATCAAGAAAGATAACCTCCGATGAGTACCGCCTGTTACAGGGAGTTATTGATGATACCTACGATCAATTTGTGGAGACGGTGATTTCGGAGAGGAATCTATCCCGAAAAGAGGTCCTCAAACTCGCCGATGCGAGGATTTTCACCGGACGGCAGGCCCTGAAATGCAAGTTGGTTGATGTTCTCGGTAATTATAAAGATGCCATTGACCTGGCAGGTAAGATGGCCGGCATAGGGGAGAAACCCCCGCTGGTGAAACCAAGGAGAAAACCGTCTCTGTTTGATCTGCTGTTTAAGGGCTCCCTCTCTAACCATCTAACCTTATCTTATCTTCTACCCATAGGGAAGTGACAGATGCCGCTGCATGAATACAAATGTGAGGGCTGTGGTCAAAGGTTTGAAGAGCTGGTAAATGGCGGACAGCAGGAGGCAATGCATTGCCCTCACTGTTCCAGTAACAAGGTCCGAAGGCTGTTATCCACCTTTGGATTCAACACGGGGACCGGTTCGGAGATATCCAGTGGCTCCACTTGTAGTACTTGTTCCTCTGGATTTTGTAGCACCTGCAGAGCCTGATTCACAATTAAAGGTCCTCTATTTATCACACTTCGGTCTTGATTTCACCCAGGAGTTCTCAAATGACAAAAGCAGACATCATAGACACAATTGCGTTAAGTACAGGGATCACTAAGACGGAAACGGCTGCAATCGTCAATGGTTTTCTTACCTGTGTTGCGGAGGCGTTAAAACAGAACAAACACATTGAAATCAGAGGATTCGGCACCTTTAGGATCGTCAAGAGGGCCTCTCGGGTGGCTCGGAATATAAAAACTGGCCAAGAAATCAGGCTGCCAGAGAGATACTTGCCGGTCTTTAAACCTTCAAAGCAATTGAAGCTATTGGCGCAAGAACAACAAATCTAACCGAAGGAAAGGAGGCGGTGGCTTGCCCTGCGGAAAGAAAAGGAAGAGGAAAAAAATCGCAACCCACAAACGGAAGAAAAGGCTGAGAAGAGACCGGCATAAGAAAAATATCTAAATCAGCGGGCTATTAGCTCAGGGGATAGAGCGTTGGTCTCCGGAACCAAAGGTCGCAGGTTCGAATCCTGTATAGCCCACCACCTGAAGTCGGGGCGTGGCGCAGTCAGGTAGCGCACTTGTCTGGGGGACAAGTGGTCGGCCGTTCAAATCGGCTCGCCCCGACCAATTAGTTTAGATATGAAAAAAATCCTGCTGACTAATGACGATAGTTTTTCCGCTCAGGGCTTAACAGAACTGAGAAAATGCCTGTCGAGAAAGTGGGATGTGATCGTGGTTGCCCCAGCCACCGAGCAAAGCGCCGTCAGCCACTCCCTCACCCTTCGTCGCCCTCTGCTGGTAAATGAGTTAGGTCAATCCCTGTTTAGCGTGAAAGGAACTCCTACCGATTGTGTGCTGCTGGCGGTACACCAGCTCCTGCCTGAAAAACCAGACCTTCTGGTAGCGGGGATAAATCATGGCCCCAACTTGGGCCATGATGTCACCTATTCTGGTACTGTAGCCGCAGCCACCGAAGCAACCCAGTTGGGCATCCCTTCGGTGGCTATTTCTACAATGGGGCGGGATTTCGCCTGTGCAGCTCAGCTTGTCCCTTACTTGATAGAAAAAATACTCTCTATCGGGATTCCTCCCGAAGTACTGCTTAATGTCAATTTGCCCGATCTGCCTCCAGATCAGATCAAAGGCATCAGGCTCACCAAGCTTGGGAAAAGAACCTATCAAGATACGGTAACCAAGAAATCAGATCCAGCAGGGGGCGTCTACTACCTGATCGGCGGTTCTGGTCTTACCTGGAAGGGCGGAGAAGACACCGATTTTGCCGCAATAGAAAAGGGGATGATCTCCATCTCCCCACTTGGGGTTGACCTGACTCATTATGAGAGCATTCCCCATTTACGAGACTGGGAGGTGGACTTTTAGGACTTTCTACCGAATTAAGTTGTAGAGACGACCCGCCGGGTCGTCTCTACATTAACCCTACAACGTCATTTAACATTTTAGACTTTTTGCTCCAAAAATGATACCAACCTCCCGCAGGTTCGGAACCTGCGGGAGGTTCGAAACGGCATTTTCATCCTTGGTGGTACCGACCCTGCCGGCATGAGCGTTTACGAAAGGATCAATCAACAGTAGTTGAAGATGAACGAATATACGAACCTCAGAGAACAGATGGTTGCCACCCAACTGGAAGGAAGAGACATTGCCAACCATAAGGTGCTGCAGGCGATGCGCACGGTTCCCCGCCACAGGTTCGTGGATCGGTCCCTCTGGTCGCAGGCTTACGATGACCGTCCCCTGCCCATCGGGCAGGGACAGACTATATCCCAACCTTATATGGTGGCCCTGATGACCCAATGTTTACAACTCTCCGGAGATGAACGGGTATTAGAGATAGGCACTGGTTCTGGCTACCAGGCGGCGATATTGGCTGAAATCGTCAGGGAAGTATTTACAGTCGAACGGATTCCCGAACTATCCCAACAGGCATCGACTCTTTTGGAAGACCTGGATTACCGAAATATCCGCTTCGAAGTTGCCGACGGAACATTAGGATGGGAGAAGTTCTCGCCTTACGGCCGTATTTTGGTCACCGCCGGGGCACCGGATATCCCCACCAGTCTGTTACAGCAGTTGAACGACCCGGGCAAGATGGCCATCCCTATGGGAGGAGCTTACTACCAGGACCTTATGGTCATTAAAAAAGAAGGCAAAAAGGTCAAAAAGCGCCATGTCTGCGGCTGCACATTTGTGCACTTGGTAGGTGAACAGGGGTGGAAACAGTGATTCAGGGGCTGGTGGAACACTTAGCCGCTCTGCCTGAGCCGTTGATCACCTTTGTGATCGCCACCCTTCCCGTATCCGAGCTAAGAGGAGCAATACCCTGGGCGCTGACAGCTGGAGGACTCCAATGGCAACAGGCTTATTTTTATGCAGTCCTGGGCAATTTTCTGCCGGTTATACCTCTGCTGCTGCTGTTGGAACCAGTTTCGCTTCGGTTGCGGAAATACAGTATCTGGGACAGATTTTTCAGCTGGCTTTTTGAAAGAACCCGAAGACGCAGCCGGGTGGTGGAAAGATTTGAGGTCCTTGGCTTAATCTTATTTGTAGCCATTCCTCTGCCGGTGACCGGCGCCTGGACAGGCACCGTGGCGGCTTTCCTTTTCGGCATCCGGTTCAGACCTGCTGTGCTGGCTATTTTGGCCGGAATCTTCATAGCCGGTGCAGTTGTCACTTTGGCCTCGTTAGGGGTTCTGGGTGCAGTTTCTCACTTTCTGGTAGGGAGATAAGTCGGGGCGTAGCGCAGTCCGGTCAGCGCGCAGCGTTCGGGACGCTGAGGTCGTGGGTTCAAATCCCACCGCCCCGACCATAAGGCCTCTGTTAAATGGATGCCTATATTAGAGCACATATTGTCGTCTCAGGAGTAGTACAGGGCGTAGGCTACCGATTCTTCGCCCAAAGAGCAGCCACAGAATTCGGTATCACTGGATATGTCCGTAACCTGCCCGACGGAAGAGTGGAAGTGGTGACAGAGGGTAAACAGGGACTTATGAATAGCTTCATTGAACAGCTGCGCCGGGGACCCTGGTCGGCCCAGGTGAGCAAAATCGATGTCGAGAACTCCCAATATAAAGCAGAATTTGACCGATTCACCATAAGATTCTAAGAATATATGACACCCCACAAACTCGTTCCCCTCATCTCTGAAGAGCAGATACAACAGAAAACCAAGGAACTTGCTCTACGGATCTCTCAGGATTATCGAGACAAAGACCTCCTGATGGTAGGCATCCTTAAAGGGGCCTGGGTCTTTATGGCTGACTTGATAAGAAGGCTCACTGTGCCTGTCAAATGTGATTTTGTCTCAGTAAGTAGCTACGGTCTAAATACCGAAAGCTCAGGCAGGGTGAAAATCCTTTTGGATCTAAGTCAGCCCATCAAGAAAAAGGATGTCCTTTTGATAGAAGACATCGTAGACACAGGACTTACCCTGAAATGCCTGATTGAAAATCTCTGGCTTAGGAAACCTAATAGTCTAAAGGTCTGTGCCCTTTTGGACAAGCCTTCTCGGAGGAGTAAGCCAATTGTTTTGGACTACATGGGATTTACTGTACCCAACAAGTTCATTGTAGGTTACGGCATAGACTATGCTGAGCAGTATCGAAATCTGCCTTACATCGGTTACTTAAGAATTTGACAAAGACCAACCCGGGGAAACAATATGAAGACACTGGAGAATCAGGAGCTCATCGAACTGATAAACACTGCCCGTAGCTCCTCGCCCGCAGATGTGTTGCTTAAGAATGTCAGCTTAGTCAATGTCTTCTCCGCTGAAATCTACCGAACGAATGTCTTGCTCAAAGACAAATTCATAGCTGCGGTAGGCGAAGAATACACAGATGCGGAAAAGGTCTTTGAATTTGGGGGAAAATATCTGCTCCCCGGCCTAATAGACGGACATGTGCATCTGGAAAGCTCGATGGTGAGCATCCCCGAATACACAAAGGCGGTGCTTCCCCACGGCACTACCTCGGTTGTTGCCGACCCCCATGAAATCGCCAATGTCCTGGGATTAAGGGGTGTTAAATATATGTTACATTCCAGTAGAAATGTCCCCTTGAATGTCTTCCTGACCGCCCCCTCCTGCGTACCGGCTACAGAACTGGAGACATCAGGGGCAACTCTGAACCATCAGGAGATAAACGAGATGCTGGGCTGGGAACGAGTAGTTGCCTTAGGGGAACTGATGAACTATCCGGGGGTGATCTACGGGGTAGAAGAGGTGATGAACAAACTGCTCGCTGCCCGGCAAAGGGATAAACCGGTTGACGGCCATGCCCCTGGCCTCTCTGGAAAACAGCTGAATGCTTACATAGCCGCTGGAATCTACTCTGACCACGAATGCACCACCCGCCAGGAAGCTGCAGAGAAGCTGAGGCTGGGGATGTGGATTATGCTTAGAGAAGGCTCGGCGGCCAAGAACTTGGCTGCCCTTTTGCCGTTGGTGAACAATGCCAATTTCCGCCGATGCCTGTTTGTCACCGACGACCGACACCCCAGGGATCTGCTCCAAGAGGGCCACATCGACCAGATATTGAGAAAGGCAGTTTCACTGGGCTTAGACCCGATCAGAGCGGTTCAGATGGCCACCATTAACACCGCTCAGCGCTTTGGACTTAAAGCACTGGGAGCAGTGGCCCCAGGCTACATCGCCGATTTGGTGATAGTGAACAATTTGAAGGATTTTGAAGTAGAAACAGTATTTAAAGATGGTCGACCAGTAGTAGAAGACGGACAGCTCTCGGTAAAAATCGCCCCTTACCAAGACCCCGCTGTCTTGAACACTGTCAATACAGCACCTTTATCTTTGCAGAGCTTCAAGATTAAGCTCGAGGGAGAACAGGCTAAGATTATTGAACTTGTGCCTGACCAGATCGTTACTAAAAAGACGGTAACCAGGGCGAAATCCCAGGGAGGTCTTGTTGTCTCCGATTGGGAAAATGACATCTTGAAGCTGGCGGTGATCGAAAGGCATCAGGCTACAGGCAATATAGGCTTGGGGTTAGTTAAGGGGTTTGGATTGAACAGAGGAGCGCTGGCCTCTTCTGTGGGCCATGATTCTCATAACATTATTGTGGTGGGGACTGATGACCGGGATATGTTGGTGGCGGTCGAGAAAATAGCAGCCCTGGGGGGAGGATATGCCGTTGTTTGCGGAGGACGTGTGTTGGCTTCGCTGCCGCTTCCCATTGCCGGGTTGATGTCCGATAGATCTGTTCAGGAGGTACAAGAGGGTTTGCAGCAGTTGCATCAGGCAGGAGAGGACTTGGGGGTGAAACCGGAGAGTCCGTTTATCACTCTCTCCTTCCTGGCCCTGCCGGTAATCCCAGAACTGAAGCTCACAGACAAGGGGTTGGTCGATGTAATCCAGTTTAAAATAGTTCCCTTATGGGGAGAGTGATCTGCGCAGGATATGCTTTTGGATTGCTATATAACCGATTCGGCCTTTTGACTATTTTTTTGATATTTTTGTAGCACCTGATAAGGCATCGATATCAACTGTTGAATCGAATTTCGCTTGAATAGGCATCTTATGGGCAGTCCGCGCAAGCTTCCAGTGACTGACTGCTACGGGTCCATCAATCAATTCCGGGATATTGTAGTTTTTGATATAGGTGTCATAAAAATGTGGATCTTTTTGCGGCATCAAGAATGGCTTATACACATTCCCGACTGTGTCAACATAACTAAAGTATAATCTCGAGCATAGTCCATCTTTCCTTTTGCTGCTGAACACAAACCACCGGCTATTACTGGACCAACTATGATAACTTTCAACATGTTCGCTATTGACAGCAAGCCTCCGATATTTTTTTGCTCTCAGATCTAACATATAAAGGTCACTGGATGTGAAATGAATAGTAAAATAGCCGTGATCACTCATACAGAATAATATATATTTTCCATCAGGGGAGATTTTTGGGAAAGAGATACTCTTTCCGGTTTCAGCAGCAGTAAGAATAGTGTCTAATTCACCCCAATGATTGGTTTCTACATCATAGGAGATTCGCATAAGATCGTATTGTAATTCATCATACTTCCTATTGTCTGTCCATTCAGGACCGCTGCAGAAATATAGATACTTACCCTCAGGACTCCAATTGGGTAAATTCTCCATTCGCCTGGTTGAAACTTTTGGAGATGTTGTTATTGTATTCGTTTGAATATCATAAATGATTATGTCAGAGGCTTTGTCCCCCACATAAATAGTCTTATCTCCTTGTGCATGGAAACCTTGAATAATCTTATTGATTGAAAAAGCAATATGGTTCTCCTCAGGATGCCAGGCAGGATAAACGCCTGCAGACATTGTATATTTTGTTGCAGTATTGATTTTATTCACATCACCATCTTTAACAACCATCGTTCCACTATAAGGTCCTCTCAGATGAAACATCAGAATCTCAGGATTATTCCTGCAAAAAGAATGGCAATTCATACAGTTCTTTTTGGTAACCCTGTTGGTGAAAATGACAGATTCATTAAAATTCTGAATATTACGTTGATAAATCCCCATTTCCCACCATAAGACATATCCAGGATTTATCAATCGATAAGCAACATGACTGTCAATTCTTTCCTTTGCGATTTTGTTCTTTATTGAGCGAAATTTCCTCCACTCACCGAGTTCATTCTTCAGATATATGTCTATATACAATTCTTTGCCGCGGTTTGACGATAAGATATTCTTCCATTTTTTTATGGGAATAATTACCTTATTAGTTTTTGTTGAGATCTTAATGGGATTAGTACTGCTATTCTTGACATGAATATCAACATAATACTCAGTTCCTTGTTCATTGATTATGAAATTCAACGGAGCCATATTAGGAGGAATGACAATCTCATTATAATCTGGGTCAATTTGGGGCAATCGATCAAGTCCTGTATACATTTTAATGCCTGGATCCGCGGATTTCAGAAATGTAACCAATATTGCCACTACAATAATTCCCAAGAATATTGATATTATTGGTTTATAGTAAACTTTCATCTATTTTTCTCTCTTTTAACCTAACCTTTGTTTGCTTTGGATTAACATAACGCACATAATACCAATATGTGTCTTTGAATTCCTTCTCCAGAAGCTCTTTTGCTTTCACATCATCTCTGAAGCTCTCAAATAGAATCTTATTGAAGCGCCTAAATTGCTCAACTGTATGTGGATTAATGCTATACTCATTGAGATCAATATCAACATTAGGTGGGGACATAGCCTTAATTAATAATAGAGCTTCTCCTATATGACGAGGGATTTTTCTATCGCCCGAATCTCTGAATTTCTTAAGATGCTGAATCAGATCCCCCATTTTGCATTCAAGTAAATAATATGCCATCAAATATTCAAAAGCCATTTTATTGTCTCCGTTTTCCCTTAACAACAGAATCAGATCGTGATTTGGGTTGTTGCGGTTAATAAAAAAGTCGAATTTCGGCCTTAGCTCACGTTTTGATTGAATTAAGCTGTCAGATTCAACTAATGACTTATTGAAAAGACAGTTTTCATAATAGCTGACCCACTTTCTATGCAGTATACTTTTCTTGAGGAGATCTAAGAATTTTTTTGCAACGATATATTTCTCATTGATAATATTTGTTAGAGCAAGTCGTTTTAGAATTCTTGGATTGTACTTGAATTTGGTTTGGCCTTCATAGGCCAAAACCTGAGATGCATTGATATGTCCTAAATCAAAATAAAGATCGCTGGCTGGAATAGCTATCTGACTGCCCAGGAGTCTATCAATAAATAGACCATCCGTCCCTAATACTTGAGTATAGGTGAATAAGTCATCGAGTAATCGTCCAGTATGATATAGTCCTCTATTTACGTTGAAATTCACTTGCCTATCG
>JAUWEO010000119.1 GCA_030608245.1 Candidatus Latescibacterota bacterium | reverse complement strand
TTTTCTCCACAATTCTGTCTAAGGTGCCATCCGATTTATCGACAATTCTGCCTGCGTTGGGCCATCTGGTCTTAGCGGCAACAAGCACAGCGGCATCAGCATCGCTTCGCTTGAACTCTTCTACGAATCTGTTTATGGCCTCTGGAGCGATGACTTTGTCCCCTGCCACCACCATTATATCCCCCCGATAGCCCTTCTGTTGCAGAAGGTAAGCAGCCTGTTTGGCGGCATGCCCTGTGCCTAATCGTTTAGCCTGACAGGTAAAAACAATGTCTCTGTGCTCTCTGGCTACTTGCTCTACCACTTTATCCCCCAGTTGGCCTACTACAACGATCTGTTGTTTGAAACCGCACCTTTTATAAGTCTCTATAGCTCTGTTGATAGCGGGTTTGAGACCAAGCAGATAGGAGACCTTCGGCATATCAGTGGAACGCATCCTCACCCCGTCGCCGGCACCCAAGATGACAGCCACCTTGTCATCGGCGAGTTTGACTCTCTTTTCCGGGAACTTATTGATAAGTCTAACCGCCTCTATGAGCCACCTTGCCTTTTGACTTCCCACATTTTTCCCATTTACCTGAATCAGTTCTGCATCTAAATCTACCAATAGATTTCCACTTCCCTTTAGCTGCATCAATCCCTTCCATACCTCAGGGCTGTATTTTTGAAGATATTCAAGCAATTCCCCATCATAAGTGCCCTTTAGTGTTACAATGGAATCATCATTTGTTACACAGGCAGTCAACACCTTTGCCTCCTGAATCTGGGGAAATATCTCCTTTGCCCTCTCTACTATTCCCGCCTCAAGACAGGACAAATCCAGTATGCTTCCGGAGCCCAGCTTCTGGCCGGCAAGAACAGCATTGTCCACAATGCTTATTGCTTGGGGATCGCTCTCCACAATGCTTTCCTTAATCAAGGAATCAGCTATGCGGGCATTGCGTCCCACCCGGCTGTTCTGGATCACGGAGTTGTGTATTTGCGCCCAGCCATCGATATAGATATCTCCTGCCAAGACGACCTTTCCACCCAGGACGGTATTGGCACCTATATAGAAATTCAGATCTGCAAAATCTCCGAATCCGGGCAGGGCAGCAGGCCTCTGCTGTTTCAGTTCGTTTATATATTTCCTGCAAAAGCCCTTGGCTCCGCCAAATTCGGCCACCGCCTCCAGCAGCGATGTTAAGAAGTTCTTGGTCTTTCTGGCGGTGAATATTTGGCTTCCTGGTCTTATAGTGACCGCATACACATGCTCTAAAACTCTGCCCTCTCGGTCCAGGTCCAACTGCTCCACATTCGAGGGTGGCGGAGGAGTATATCTACGGGGACAAGGGACTTTGATCACGTCTCCGTCGGGGCCAAGTTTTACTACAACGCCTTGAATCTTCTCATCTTCTCCTACATCTATTCCTATCACCGAAGCGCAGTTAACAGAAGCTCCCCCGCCTATATTTCCGTTAACTACCATTGCATCTTCAAGATGAGAATCTTCACCTATCACCAAATAGTCTAATCCCCGGCGATTCTGGCGAACTCTCCGCTTTCTCTCCGGCAGGTCAAAGGGATAGTAATAGTAATTACACACCTGAGTATCTTTAAGTGATGCCCCTGCTTCAATCCTTATATCTCCCTGAAGGCCAATCTCTCCTTCGAAGCTCACTCCTGGTTCAATATTGGCTATGTCAAATCCTCCACTCACCCAAAACTTAGTGCCAGGGGATACCTTCATTCCCCTCTGTTGTAGCTTGTGCGCAAACACCTTATTTTCAAAGACTGCTCCCAATCTGGTGTCGGTTCGGAAATCGTAACCCTCCCCTATGCCCCCAAATAGCATGGCAAGATTGACCAGGTCACCTTTTGCCTTCACCTCCTTGGCTATCTCTGGAATGTAATATTCCCCGTTGGGGTGGCGGTCAAGGACATATAATTTCTCCTCCATCTCCCATAGTTTTCTGCATTCAGTAACCTGTTGGAGTTCTTCCCGGGAGAATTTTCTTCCGTTCAGAACTATGCTTTCCCCAAGTTTCATCTTTTCAAGCTTTTCATTAGAAAACACAGCTATCTCTTTGCCCTGTTGGGTCTGGATCACCCTACCGTAATTAGGAGCATCTAAGTCCCTGACAGTTCTGAGCATAATATCTTTGTCCATAACCACCAGGCCCGTATTCCTCTCTATTATCGTGTGCAGATAATCTGTGGAAACTGGATACTCTATACCTTTGACCTCCAGAGCACCTATTTCTTCTCTATCTTTCTCGGTTCTCCCGATGTCCCCTTGTTCCTTCACATCGAAGAACTCATCTGTCCTGGGGTCCCAGACAATCAGCTCATCCTCCTTAAGTCGCAGACGGCGTTGTTCAATCTGTTCTCCGGTCAAGCTAATCCTGCCGTGCTCAAGACACTCTCTCCAGGGGTGGTAGAGGGTAATTTCCTCCCCAGGTTTCAAATCCTGGTAGTCCTCCACTTGTAAAAACAAATACTTAGTCCATAATCCATATTTATTAGTATCCACCTCAGGCAGTTCTATCGGGATTAATTTTCCATCCCGAATGCGCTGATTCAAATCTCGGAAGCCTTCTATCTGTCCTTTTGTAACAGCGATATTGGCAAAGTTTCTCACCTCATCTAAACGCATTTTTTCGATCTCACTGCGGCGAAGAATGCTGATAAAGGTTTTGGGATATCTTACAATCCTTCCATAATTGAAGGGATCACCAGCAATGGCCGAAATCAGGGTGAACTTCCTTCCACTTCTTATGTGTTCTAACACAACCTTTTTGAACTCCTCTGTGGGAATTGTGGGGACATCGCCGAAGCAGACTAAGATGTATTCCATTTGGGAATTCTTTTTAAGTATCTCTTTGCCTTCTTCGGCCACCGCTGTTGCCCCTGTTCCTTTATCTCCTCCGGGGTTATCGAAGAAAATCTCCACAGACCCGCCTCTTCTGTCCACCAATTTCTTCATATCCCAATAGGCCTGGTAGACGATCTTATCCCTATCAGTGGCGCAACCCTCTTTGTTCTCCTTGGGCTTCTCCCCTACTGAAAGCAAAACCTTCTCTGCCACTTCCCCCTCGATAAGATAATCGAAGATAATATCCAAGTAGGACCGTCTCCAGAACAGGTCCCGCATTGCCGGTTTGGCAATAGTATCCAAAAAGGCGTCAAATCTGGTCCACATCGGAGTAGAGCGGAATCCAGAGCCACCTGCGGGAATTACCGCCACTACCTTCTTAGCCAAGTCAGCTTGCTGGTACTCTTTCTCTACACTCACCGACATTTTTTGTATCCCTTGCAATTATCTCGTTCAGTCTGTTATACAGAGATTGTATCCCTAAAGGAACTTTTTGAATGCAATGATAAAAAGATAGATTCGACTCCCTCTCTTGTCAAGGGAATTCTCATACATTCACCAAAGAAGGAGAAATTCAGGTTAAAAGGATTGCTCACAAAGATGGCGTTCATCGCTGACCGTATCTGTGGTGATATCTGTCCCACCATTTTCCAATCTCTTCTGGCGGTAACTCCTTAGGGGTTCCCCGCAGCAGTGCCAGATGCACAGTTTTGGCCACATCCTCCACCATCACGGCTGCTTTCAGGGCAGCGGCCGGTGAAGGACCGAAGGCAAAGACACCGTGATTCCTGAGCAACACTGCCGGAGCTTTGGTTATCGCTGTTAGAATCGCCCGGCCGATGTTGTCCCCTTGATTGTCGGCGTAGTCTGAGCAGGGAATCTCTCCCCCAAACTCATCGGCTATCGCCGTCAAATCGGACGGAATAGGTTGCCCTAAGACCGCAAAACTGGTAGCGTAGTTAGAATGGGTGTGAACAATGCCGTTTATGTCAGAGCGGTGACGATAGATATAAAGATGATTGCCTAAGTCAACAGAAGGTTTAAGGTCACCCTCAACAACATTTCCCTGGGAATCGGTGACTATCATATCGGCTGGTCTCATCTCCTCGAAACTCATCCCACTGGGCTTAATAACCACATAACCGGTTTCCGGGTCTCGGCCACTCACATTTCCACTGGTCATAGTTACCAACCCTTGTTTGGGTAGCTCTGAGTTCATTTCCCAGACTTCCTGTTTTAACTCCTCCAGCATCTTTCCCTCCTTATCGAACTCTACTTTTCTCCCTCTACCCTCGTTGCTCTCATTTGGCCAGTGGCAAAAATATAGTTAGCCACAGCGTTTTTGTCAACTTTTATCTTGACCAATTCAGGACAAGGCAATATATTGGAAAAACACCGAAAAATCAAATAGCTTCAGAGAACAACCCCAACTATTGGGAGATTGCAGCAATGTCCAGTTGCCGGGAAAGATATCACCTGCATGTTTTCTTCAACACCCACTGGGACAGAGAATGGCTCTACAGCTTTCAAGAAACCCGGATGAAACTGGTGGAACTGATGGAGCGGCTGTTTGAGATATTCGAAACCCGTTCGGAGTACAAATACCACTTAGACGGCCAGTCGATCCCCTTAGAGGACTACCTGGAGATATCCCCTGAAGCAGAGGGAAGAATCAAAAAATATGTGAAAGAAGGTCGGCTTTTGATCGGGCCGTGGTATGTGCTGCCGGATATGTTCTCGGTCGCCGGGGAATCAATTGTGAGAAACATCCTGTTTGGGCACAAGATATGTGAACGTTTTGGAGGCCCGATGAAGGTAGGCTATTCACCTTGTGGCTGGGGACAACCCTCTCAGATGCCTCAGATCTGGCGGGGATTTGGCATCGACAGTGCCTCCTGCTACCGCGGCATCGCCACCCATGTGGCGCCTTTGGAGTTTCTTTGGGAGGCACCGGATGGCAGCACTGTTTGGGGGCTCCGTTTCGGCAAACACCCCCGTTACGGCTTTGCAATCTATGTTTACCGTCCTGCAGTATTGGGCAGAAAGGGCTACCGTTCTGATACCGACCAGGACACCGGACTAAGCTGGCAACAAACCGGGTTCCCATTTCATATGGCCGACGAGTTCTCCTACAGATCAGACTGGTTTGAACTTAGACCGAACATTCGCTACGACAAGGCCAAAATCGCCCAGGGAATTCGCCTGTACATAGAAGATCAAGCCGCCAGTGCTACTACCCGCCATATTCCCTCTCTTCAGGGCTTCGACAGTAGTCTCCCCAATACCTACGAACTGGACCTGGTGCTGGACGCAGCCGGACAGATCGAAGATGAGATCACTGTAAGCACCCTACCAGAATATGTGGAGGCGGTCAAGGAATCCCTTCAAAATCCCCAGAAGGTTGTTGGGGAGCTGCGCTACCCGGTGAAAGACGGCTTCTACAGTCAGACCTTCGGCTCGATGGTTTCTTCCGGTATTCCCCTGAAACAGCGGAATTTTTCGGTAGAATGGCACCTTCAGAAATGGGCTGAACCCTTCGCCACCGCTGCTTGGATTCTGGGCAAACCATATCCTGTCTCATTCCTGGAAAAGGCGTGGAAGTTTCTATTTCAGGTCCACCCTCACGACACTATCGGAGGCTGCGCTACCCAAAGGCTCTTCGCAGATATAACCTATCGGCTTAACCAATGCCAGGACTTGGCGGAGAACATCCTGCGGGAGAGTCTGAAGCACATCGCCCTGAATATTGACAATCGGGATCTGAAGGGGAAAGAGACAGCCCTGGTAATTTTCAACAACCTTCCCTATCCTCGTTCAGAACTGATAGAGGTGGTAGTCGATTTTGACCGGAACCCGGATTTTCAGGACGTGAAGATCAAAGACAGTGACGGAAGAGAGGTGGAACACTGCCTCGAATATGTGGAGGAAGGGAAATTTCCCTTCTATCATCC
>JAUWEO010000245.1 GCA_030608245.1 Candidatus Latescibacterota bacterium | reverse complement strand
GGAGCACCTGGATGATCTCATCCTTCGTTTTGCCTCGCAGCTTGAAGATCAAAAAGGGATCCTCATCGAAATGCTCTGCCAACAGGTAGTAAACTGCGGCGATGTGCTTGCAGGGATTGGCCCAATCAGGACAGGAACAGTCGGTGTGCAGTTCTTTAATCGAAGTGGGAAAAAGAGAGGTCTTGGCCCGACCGAAGGCCTCCTCGATGTTCTGGGGCATCTCCCCAGAAAGCAGCTTGGCCGCAAAGATCGCCTGGGAAGCCATAGCGTCTGTCACTCTTTCCCAATTTTCCTCTGAGAGAGGATTCAGTTGGATACTGATAGAATAGGGCTTTCGTCGCGTACCCTGAACCCTTGCAGAGACAACACCCTTCTCGATGTCAATGGAGACTACCTGTCCCCTGCGGGCATAAGAACGGCCCCGGGTCAATCTCGCCCCCATATTGAACGATTCCAGCACAGCAATCCAGCGCTTAGACCACCAAGTCTCGCCGATCTGCCCCCGCTGGCTCCTGGTCTTGATGCCATTTTTGACCTCCCTCGGCACAGCCGGAGAATAATGACCCCAGTAGTTATCCCATCGTGACATACCAACCCCTTTCTTTTTCACCGCAAAGTTTGCTTTACGGTGAGACTCCTATTCTGCAACTGCCTCTCTGCTCAGGGTGAATATCTCTTTCAACTGTTCTGTGGACATCTCGGTGAGCCAGGCTTCGCCGGTGCCGATGATGCTCTCTGCTAACTCCTTTTTTTGCTCGATCATTTGATCAATCCGCTCTTCCAGAGTCCCGATGCAAACGAACTTGTAGACCTGCACATTCTTCTTCTGTCCGATCCGGAAGGCCCTGTCGGTGGCCTGGTTTTCCACTGCTGGATTCCACCAGCGGTCGAAGTGAAAGACCTGGTTAGCTGCAGTTAAGTTGAGGCCGAGGCCACCGGCCTTGAGTGAGAGGATAAAAAGTGGCGGACCATGGCGGTCTGCCTGGAAGCGCTGAACCATGCTATCTCGCTGTTTTCTGGGAGTTCCACCGTGAAGGAATAGCGTCTCCACTCCAGTGGTCTCCTGAAGATGATGGCGAAGCATCACTCCCATCTCGGCAAACTGGGTGAAGATCAGCGCCTTGTTGTCTTCTTCCAGCACCTCTTCCAACATCTCCACCAGACGGGTGAGCTTGCCGGAACGCCCTGGTAGCGTACTTCTGTCACGGACAAACTGAGCCGGGTGGTTACAGACCTGTTTGAGCTTCATCAATGTGGAAAGCACCAGCCCTTTGCGCTCGATCCCCTCAGAGTCTTCGATCTTCTCCATCATCTCATCCACCACGGCCTGGTACAGAGAGGCCTGTTCACCGGTGAGGTTGCAGAAGACCTTCATCTCCATCTTCTCTGGTAGGTCATTGATGATGGTGGGGTCGGTTTTCATCCGCCGAAGGATGAAGGGCTGAATCAAATGTTTGAGGGTTTCCGCCTGTCCTGGGTTGCGATATTTTTCAATAGGAACGGCAAACCAGGTTCGGAAATCCTTTGCCGAACCCAAGTAGCCTGGGTTAAGGAACTCCATTATTGACCACAGTTCGGACAGCCGGTTTTCTACGGGTGTACCGGTAAGGGCGACCCGGTAGTTGGCGTGAATCTTCCTGATGGCCTGAGTCTGTTTCGCCGCCGGGTTCTTGATGTTTTGGGCCTCGTCAAGCGCCACGCACTGCCAGTGAACAGCAGAAAATAGCTCCTTATCACGATGACCTAAGGCGTAGGTGCTGATAACCAAGTCGTGCTTCTTGACCTTCTTCTCAAATGCCTTGCCTGATAGTCTATCTGTGCCGTGGTGAATCATCACCTTAAGGGAAGGACCGAAGCGTTCGATCTCCCTGTGCCAGTTTCCTACTATAGAGGTGGGGCAGATCAGAAGGGTGGGCTTCAGCTTTTGTCGTCTGGTTATCCGTTCGTGGAGCATCAGGGCGATGAACTGGATTGTCTTGCCCAGGCCCATATCATCAGCAAGACAGGCCCCAAACCCAAACTGTTTGAGAAAAACGAGCCAGGAAAAGCCTTTAATCTGATAGGGACGAAGTCTTCCCCGGAAGGTTCGAGGGGATTTCAAGACGGTAATTTTCAGATCGCCAGAGACCCTGTTCAACAGATCTTCAATCCAACCTGCAGCTTCGATGCCAACGACGGGAAGACCGACTTCGGAGCGCTCCTGGCCCAGACCCAGACGCATCGCCTCGCTCAGTGTCATTTCCCCTTCGCTGTGCCTCTCTTTGAAAAAGGCGATAGCCGCTTCAATCTCCGCCGGGTTGAGTTCTACCCACTGACCCCGAACCCGAACCAACGGTACCTTCAAGGCAGCAAGTTTCTCGAACTCCTCAGGGGAAAGGGTCTGGTCCCCTAAGGCAAGCTGCCAATTGTAATTGATGATCCCGCCTACCCCCATGAGTCCTGCCCCGGTTGTTTTGCTCTCTGCTTTAGGTTTTACCTTCAGCTTTACGCCAAGGCGAACAGCAGGTTTTTGCCACCAGGGTGGCAGCAAGACGCCAAACCCGCTCTGCTCTAAAAGGGGCGCGGACTGTCGGAGGAAGGTGTAAGCACCGTTGGTGTCTAATGCCAGTCCCACAGGAC
>JAUWEO010000159.1 GCA_030608245.1 Candidatus Latescibacterota bacterium | reverse complement strand
AAGTGAACTGCCTCGGCGGTTACCTCTTCTATGGGCCTGCTTCGCTGTCTGCCGCGAATAAGGGGAATAGTGCAGTAGCTGCACCAGTTGTCGCAGCCGTCGGCTATTCTGAGATAGGCATAGTGAGAGGGAGTGAGAATTCGCCTTTCTGCCTGGTGCAGTTCTGCTCTCCTTAAACCCAGGAGTCGGTCGCAATGTTGAACAATCTGGGATTCATCGGCGAGCCCAAGCAGCAGATCGGCTTCTGGTAACTGCTGTTCCAGTTGTCTCTGGTAGCGTTGGACAAGGCAGCCGGTTACAATCAGCTTCTTCGCCCTGTCGTCCTCTTTGAGCCGGGCAGCCTCCAGGACCGTCTCGATGGATTCCTCCTTTGCCGGCTGGATAAAACCGCAGGTGTTGACAACAATCAAATCCGCTTCTTGCTCGGAACTGAGTTGGTAACCGTTTGCCTCCAGAAGTCCCAACATCTTCTCCGAATCAACCAAGTTCTTGGAGCATCCTAAGGTAATTAGCGCCACTTTAGGTCTGTTCATGTCATATTCTGAAAAAATTGAACACTGAAGAACACCGAAAAAAGATTCAATACCTCTCCCAAAATATTTCTCTATCCCGAACGGGAGGGGAATGTCAAATTCCAAAGCCCGAATGCCAAGAGTATCTTAGACACGGGTTGTTTTTGGTGTCAGTCAGTGTTTCCTAAATTGCGGTTTATAACAATCTTGTTCTCCTCCGCACTGTCCACTCGGTGGCGATCAAGCCCAGGATCAGTGCCAGAATCCAAGGGTAGCTATACAGCCTGACTGAACGGATCTGGGATCGTCTCTGCTTCTTCAGATCCAACTCCCCTAACAAGCGGGAAAATCCCTCTGCCCGGCAGAACTTGCCTCCGCTGTGGTAGGCCATTCTTTTCAGAAGCTCATAGTTTGCTTGGGTTTGTTGAAACTCTAAGCTGTACTGGTCTACGATAAACTCTCCCCTGCCCTGCCCCACTTTCTTCTCGCCTTTCCAGGCTATTACTTCAACCTGGTAGGTGCCGGGGACGAGTTTAGAGAGTTGAGATCGATACCTGCCGTCTCCGCAATCTTTCAGTTGAACTTGCCTCTGTTTTATCCCTTGTCGAGATAGTGTAACAATCACGTTGGCCTCTGTCAGAGGACTGGCCAGGGGATCATAGAGGTGTACTTGCAGGTTCACCTTCTCTCCGCTCCGGTAGACTTTCTTGTCAGTGCTTACCTGAACTGGCGAGAGGTCTCTGGGAACGGTGAGCCAGGCCACGGTGTTTTGCCAGAATTCGTCTGAAGCCCTGTTAGTCTTACCTATTCCCCACATCACCAAATCCCAACGCCAGAAGCCGCAGAAGGGGACCACCATAACCCTGCCCTTGCCGTAGCTGCCTACTACCGCAAGGGGAAGGAAATCCCCGCTTGGACCCTTACAATAGGCCAGCGGGGTTGCCTTGCGGCTAACAGCTTCTAACCTGTTAACCCCGGCAAGGGGCGGCAACTCCGCCCACATCCTCTGGTTTTCCATCGGATCCTCAGAGAGCAGCGTGACCGGATGTCTCTCTCCCGGGGCAGAAAGCTCCAGCTGAAATTCTCCTGAGCGAAAGGAGACCCCTGACCTCAGTGTCACCGGTAAGACATTTGCCAGTGGAGATTTTGTGTAGCCCCTGAAGCCATCTTCACCGCCAATAACTAACAGTCCTCCACCCTGCCGGACAAATTCCGAGAGCAATCGCTCTGGCCGACCCCTAATCACCGACCGAGGCAAATTCAACAGAATAACTAACTTGAATTCTCTCAGGTCTTTTCCAGATACAGGAAATTTGCCCTGGTAGAACTGGTTGGCTTTTTTGATCACCAGGGGGTGAAGTTCCGCATCTTTTCCTCTCTCCAATGTCCTTTTAAGGAAAGCAAAATCTGGGCTTGGTCCACCTGCCACCAGAAGTACCCGGATTCGGCTGTCCAAGACCTTCACCTTAAATCTCTGGCGATTGTTCTCCGGAGAAAGCTCCCCTTCCCCTACTGGAATACTCACCTGATAGTCGTGCAAGCCTGGTTTCTCCACTGGCAATTCAAATCCCACCCGTTGTTCTCTCCCCTCGCCTGTGACGATGACATACTGTTGGGCTAATTTCTCCCCTTTTTCGGAAAGTATCACTGTGGTTCTGACTCCGGTGTATCCCCAGCTTTGGATGGTCACCTCCAGGGGCAGGCGGTCTCCGGTGTAGGCAACTGAGGGGAAGAGAAGTCCTGAGAGCCTAATGTCTTTTTCACCTTCGGGACTTCCGATTCCCACGGTAAAGATGGGCACTTTCATCCTTTTAGTCGCGCTGAGCGGGTCTTTGCCCAGATTGTTGGCTCCGTCGGAGAGGAGGATGAGGGCGGAGAGTTCCTCTGGCTCGAACGTTTTCTCTAATTGCTCCAAGGCAGAACCGATGTCGGTGCCCTGGCCGGTGAGGGCAAGAGAGTCGACGGAGGCCAGGTCAAAATCAGTGAGATCGTCCGCAAAGGCGAATATCTTGAGTCGAGAGTGCTGGGTTAAGCTGTCGAGGATGCTGCTGGCAAGCAGGGCGCCGAGCTGTTTTTGGCGGCTCCCCTGGGAGTCAGTCAGGGACATGCTTTGGCTGCGGTCAACTAAGAGTGCTACGGTGGGCTTTTCTGTCACGGTCGAAGTAAAGGTGAGCACTGGCTCGAAGAGCAGGAGGGCTAACAGACAGAGGACGGCGGCTCGCAGGGCAAAGAGGAATCTTCTGAGCCGGCGGGATACAGGCGGATTGGTTCGCCGGTAGAAGAGCCAGGCCAGTGCTACCAGGATGGGCACAAGCAGCAGAGGCATTAAGATTGAATTTAGGTGGAGATCAAGTGCCATTTTTGTAGGGGCGACCCTCTGTGGTCGCCCTTTTTATTAATAGAAATTGACTCGACGTAAACACCTGTCGCCACTCGAACAGTATTGCCATCGCTCGCCGCATCTATACCCTCCTGAATAGACAGGTAATCCCCTCTGCCGTTCAGGTCAACACGGATAGTCTTTGCAGAGATACTATCTGGGAATGTGACGGCAAAAACTGCCACTACCAGGCCTACGGCGCTTCTCTGAAGTGAGCAAGTGGTTCTCATCTAAGTTCTCCTTTCTGACATCTCGTATGCCCAATGAAGTTACCCTGTTAAGTTTTGTAGGTTGGGTTAAGCATAGCGAACCCAACAAAAGATATCGCATTGGCACGCCTCGATGAATTGTTGGGTTTCGTTCCTCAACCCAACCTACAACTACTATTTTCCACCATGGATCTTCAGGTTCCAAACGCCTACAATATCTACATCATTAAAGTCACTATCTTGGGTAACGAGATTCCTGATGCCATTTTTCCGTATTAATGATAGATTGATGGCATCATTAGGAAGAAGATGGTATTTTGAGATATAAGCGTAGGAATGACTTATTGTTTCCTCGGTAGTCGGCAACACCTCCAGAGTTGAAACTAACTCTATAGGTTTGCTCAAGTCTATCTCCCCCAACACCTGAGGGTTTCTCTTTAAGTAATGGATTATCTTTCCTGGCGCAATCCCTTTGTGCCCCATAATCCAAGCCTTGATAAACATAAAGAGCACCTCAGATACAACAACAGGCGAGGTATAGCCTGAAAGCTCACCCTCTTCGATTCTTTTCAAAAAGTTTCTGGATAACTCCCCATAAAGCTCATCTTGCGTCAAATGATAGATCAGGATGTTAGAATCAACGAACACCTTCTCAGACTTTTCCAAGCTTGTTAAGCTCTGAAGTCCCATATTTGGTCTCCTCCATAATCTGGGCCAAGTCTTTGTGACTTCTCACTCTAACTGCTCCATAAGTCTCATCGACTACAGAACCTTTTCCGGCTTCCAGTTTCTTGCGTGAATATTCCCTAAGACCAAGTTCCAGAATTTTTCGAATCTCAACGTTGCTTTTCGGCAACTGGCTGACCAGACCATCCGGGACTTCCACAGTTATTGCTCTACCCATTAGTGACCTCCTCGTATAATATGTTCTTGGTTATCAGTTTCGTAGGTTGGGGCAAGCGTACCCAACAAAAAGTATTACATTCGCACGCCTCGATGATTTGTTAGGTTTCGTCCCTCAACCCAACCTACAACTGCAACTTATAAATGGATATTCTTTTGAACCTAAAATAGCCAATTTTACTGCTTAAGTCAAGTCAATTTTGTCAACGAATACTACGGGTGTAGTCCTGCACTTCTAAATTGAACACCGAAGATGATCGAATTCCGCCGAATTCAATGCCCTAATTCCAATATTCTCTTGGTGGTTTTCAGTGTCGTTCAGTGTTTAGTTTCTCAAAAATACAAAAGCAAACCCTGGAGTGCTCGTCTACATTTCACCCCTGGCTTTTTGCAGCGCCGCCTTGCCTACTGCACTGTAAGCTTTTACCAGAAGAGAGACAATGTTCTGCCTTCTGACTTTAAAAGGACTATCTCCCAGTCTTTTAAGTATGGCGTTCTCCAGCTCAGGTGGGGTAGGATTCACTGAAAAGGAATCCAACGCCTCTCCTGCTTCCCAGAAGGTATCAAGGCTTTCTTCCAACGGAGGGATTTTCTCTCCGGTGATTTCTTCCTTCCCAGAGGCTATTTCATCCGGCAGTGCTGCCGCACGTTTTTCTCGGAGCACC
>JAUWEO010000013.1 GCA_030608245.1 Candidatus Latescibacterota bacterium | reverse complement strand
GAGGATGAAACGGTGGATATTCGTTTTGGTTGGGGGTCTGATAGCTGTAGTCGCTTTTTCCACCTGTGGGGCAGAGAATTCCTTGATTGGTTCTGCGGTTCGGAATGACCAACAATTGGGCATCAAGCATCTAAATAGTTTAGGCTTACTTGATCCGAATCGCCTTTCGATGTCGCAGAGTTACTCGTTGATGTTTCTTTCCGACGGCAAAAGGAGCCAAGCCAGCGGATTTTATCTTAACCGCCTCATCTACCAGTTTTCGGCACCCATCTCTCTGAAATTGGAGATGGGCTATTTGCACAATTCTCTTCTGGGTGCAGGGAAATCTACTGACGGAAGTTTCTTGCCAGCGGTCGAAGTGCTCTATCGGCCCAATCGCAACTTCTCTTTGAGCTTCCAATACAGAGTACTGCCATCGCTGTACAACTCTTGTGGATATCCGTATTGCCAGCGATTTAGCCGATAAAACTGAGCAACTTTTTTTGGGTCAGTGCCCCTTGATCGTTGGGCGATTTATTTAACCGATAGAGTGACAGAAAAAGAGAGAGAACTCTCTTAACATACTGCAACTCTGTGACCTTCGTATCTCTGTGATTAGTTATCCCAATGGTCCAGGGACACCCACATTTTTCTCTGGGGAAGAATTTATGGCAGATCTGGTTAAATTCCCTTTCTATAAGGATATGAAGAGGGACGTGCACAATCTCAGTTGTGTCCGTCCTTTTTTGTGTGCCGAGAGAAAAGG
Source organism: Candidatus Latescibacterota bacterium (assembly GCA_030608245.1). GTDB lineage: Bacteria > Latescibacterota > MVCY01 > MVCY01 > MVCY01 > MVCY01. The sequence goes on along the minus strand of JAUWEO010000013.1, from coordinate 14,327 downwards.
ACAAAGATGCTGAGCAGAATAGTAGGAACAATCTTGATTGTTCTCCTTTGGTCTGGTTGTAACCAGCCTGTGCCAAAATCCCAGAAGGAGGTGATGCCCATCCGGGTGGAGGTGCTTAATGGCTGTGAAGAGACAGGGATGGCACGCAAAGTCACGGCCTTGCTCCGTAGGAGCGGTTTCGATGTAGTCAATTTCGGAAACGCCGAGAACTTTGACTTTCTGGAGACAATCGTAGTAGACAGATCAGGCCACATAGAGAAGGCCCAGCAGGTTGCTCAGACCCTGGGTGTAGAAAACTGCGTCCAGCAGGTAAAACAGGACCCCTACCGGATAGAGGATGTGTTGGTCATTATCGGGAGCGACTTCCGCAAATTGGCCTTTGGCAAAAATCTTGGGAGGTGACATCTTGGACACCGACTCTCTGCAACTTACTGATCTTGCAATTCAGTTCTTGAAGCCAAAAAAAGCAACGAATATCGTGAAAATGGATTTGAGGGAGCTGACAGATATTACTGATTACTTTGTCATCTGTACTGCTGAATCCAGGCCTCACACCGAGGCCTTATGCGATGCAGTCATCGAAGGGATGGAAAAGGCCGGCTACCCGCCCTGGCATGTGGAGGGCGATGCCGACCAGACCTGGGTGTTAGTTGATTTCGTGGATGTAGTAGTGCATATTTTCCAACAAGATACTCGCCAGTTTTACGCCTTGGAGCGCCTGTGGGGCGACGCCCGAATAGAGGAGGTCTTGCCTTGAATATCCTGGTGGTAGGCTCAGTAGCTTTGGATACGGTGGAGACACCTGTTCAGAAGGTGACCGATATATTGGGAGGTTCGGCAACCTATTTCGCTGCTGCCGCCAGTTACTTTTCCCCGATCAGGGTGGTGGCCGCCGTGGGTGAGGATTTTCCCTTGCAGGAGTTGGATTTTCTGAAACAGAAAGAGGTGGACTTCACCGGACTTCAGATAAGAAAAGGGAAGAGCTTCCGCTGGGCGGGTAGATACGGTTCCCACCCCAATGACCGCCAGACCCTGCTGCTTGAGCCCGGTGTTTTCTCCCAGTTCCAACCTACTATTCCTGAACAATATCGAGACTCTGACCTCCTGTTTTTAGCCAACATAGATCCTGAACTCCAACTGCGGGTGCTTGAGCAGGTCTCTTCCCCCAGACTTTCCTGCTGCGATACCATTGACCACTGGATTAGAAACAAAAGAGAGGTCCTGCTTCGGAACTTGGCTCAGGTGGATACAGTTATCCTCAACGATACAGAAATGCAGGAACTTACAGAAGAGTTAAGCCTGATTAAGGCAGCTAAGGCAGTGCTGGAAAGAGGAGCCAAGATAGTGATCGTTAAAAAAGGAGAGCATGGGGCAGTGATGTTCACCCGGGATGCCCTTTTCAGTGTTCCTGCCTACCCGGTGGAATCTGTCTCTGACCCCACCGGGGCGGGAGATTCCTTTGCTGGTGGCTTCCTGGGCTACCTGGCCCAAACCGGGGATTTTGACCAAACCAACTTGAGAAGGGCCGTGGTCTACGGCAGCGTAATGGCCTCTTTTACTGTAGAGAAATTCAGCGTAGATGGCCTCAAAAGATTGACTCACCAGCAAATTGAACAAAGGTTTGCCCGGTTCAAACAGATCACCCATTTTGAATAAGATACGTTAGGTTAGCCACTGTTGTGACCCTGAGTCCTTCGACTGCGCTCAGGATAAACTCCGCGAAGGGTCTCAAACAACGAGATTTTTCGCTTCGCTCAAATGACAGGCGGCATTTAGGGCGGTTATTGTGATCTACTGACGTTGAACAAACCCTGAATATTTCATTTGAGAACTGCGGGCTCTGGAGAAATCGATGCCCAGAATTTCAGAGTAAGACATTGCAGATAGAGACGATCAAATGGGTTTCTGGGGCGGTAAGGATAATTGACCAGACGCGATTGCCCCTTCAACTGGTCTACCTCGATTGCAGGGATGTGGAGACCTTAGCCCAGGCTATTGAAGAGCTAAAGGTGCGAGGTGCCCCTGCCATTGGGGTTGCCGCTGCCTACGGGGTGGTGCTGAGCGTGTGGGGACAGGAGAACACTTCTCAGGAGCTTGAGCGGAAGGTCCGCTGCGCCGTGGATCGCCTGTCACACACCCGTCCCACAGCGATTAACCTGTTTTGGGCACTGGAGAGAATGCAACGTGCGTTTACCCAAAGCAGAGGAGAAAAGCCAGAGAGGATTCAGCACCTGCTTCTTCAGGAGGCGGACAGAATTCTCGAACAGGATAGGGAGGTCTGCCGAAAGATTGGTGAGAATGGGGCCGCCCTGTTAGAGGACGGCATGTCGGTCCTCACCCACTGCAACGCTGGCGCCCTGGCCACTGCAGGTCTGGGGACGGCACTGGGAGTGATTTATGCTGCAAAGTCGCAAGGCAAGCACATCTGTGTCTTCGCCGACGAGACCCGTCCCCTGTTGCAGGGGGCACGTCTGACCGCCTGGGAGCTGCTGCAGAACGAGATTGAGGTGACTCTCATCTGCGACAATGCTGCCGCTGCCCTGATGAGAACGGGCAGAATAGATGCAGTTTTGGTGGGCGCTGACCGGATTGCCAGCAACGGAGATGTGGCCAACAAAGTCGGCACCTGCGGACTTGCCATCTTGGCGAAAGAACACCGCATCCCCTTCTATGTTGCTGCTCCTCTCTCCACCCTGGATATGGACCTCGCCGACGGCAACAAGATCCCTATCGAACAGAGAAATCCGGAGGAGGTTACCCGAGGTTTCGGGCTGCAGACTGCCCCCCCGGAAGTGAAGGTGTTTAATCCCGCCTTCGATGTCACCCCGGCCGAGCTGGTGAGCGCCATTATCTCGGAGAAAGGAATCGCCAGAAACCCTTACGAACCTGCTTTTCAGAGATGGGTTAAGTAGTATAAATGCACATGTTGAGGGGTACGATTTATGGGCCAACCTTGCAGCCAGTCTTTTGGGGTAGTTGCTAATGGGTGTGGCCTTTTTAACAGTGTTATTATCTTTAAGATAAATATCAACTTTTTGCTGGCAATGCTCTGACTATCAGATAAGAATCTATTGAGTGTGGTAAATCGCCAAAGAGGATCTCATGAAGAAGATGAAAGCCCTCGTCAAGAAAAAGCCCGAGCCAGGTTTGTGGCTTGAGGAGATGCCGATTCCGGAATTCGGTATCAATGATGTTTTGATAAAAATCCACAAAACGGCCATTTGTGGCACAGATATTCACATATATGACTGGGATGAATGGGCGCAAAGGACCATACCGACTCCGATGATTATAGGCCATGAGTTCGTTGGAACCGTGGAGAAAGTGGGCAGTAATGTCCACGATTTTAGCGAAGGGGACCTGGTGAGTGGCGAGGGGCATATTACTTGCGGACACTGCCGAAACTGCCTTGCCGGGCGCAGACACCTATGCATGGACACCCGCGGCGTGGGGGTGAATCGAAACGGCGCCTTTGCCGAATATCTGTGCATTCCGGTAACAAATGTATGGTACTGTGATCCAAGCATACCTACGGACATACTTTCATGCTTTGACCCTCTCGGCAATGCAGCACATACGGCCCTCTCTTTTGATGTGCTTGGTGAGGATGTATTAATAACCGGTGCCGGCCCTATCGGTATAATGGCAGTGGTCATCCTCAGGCACGCTGGCGCGCGTTATGTAGTGATAACCGATATCAATCCCTACAGATTGAATCTGGCCCAAAAAATGGGGGCTACGCGTGTCCTGAGTGTGACCGAAGAAAAAATCGAAGATGTAGTCAAGAAGTTAGGTATGAAGGAAGGTTTTGATGTAGGACTTGAGATGTCAGGCAATGCGGAAGCCTTCAGGAGTATGCTGGCCAATATGTGCCACGGCGGTAAAATCGCCATGCTGGGAATACAGCAGTCTAATGCTGCCATTGATTGGGATCAGGTGGTTTTCAACGGGTTAACGATCAAAGGGATCTATGGCCGGGAAATGTACGAGACTTGGTACAAAATGACAAGCATGATCCAATCTGGTTTAGATATTTCACCAATAATAACCCATCGCTTTGGCTATCAGTCATTTGAGGATGGTTTCGAGGTCATGAGGTCTGGCAACTCAGGAAAAGTCATTCTTAACTGGATATCATAGGAATTTCCATTTAGTGGACGCAGATAAACGCAGATTGTCAAGATTATAAATATTGTTTTCTGCGGTTATCGGCGAAAATCTGCGTCCTGACTAATTTAATCGACTGAAATGGAGGAAAATACGAAATGATTGATGCGATGAAACTTCATCTAACTCAACAACTCGAACAAATTGAGGAAAGTGGGCTGTTCAAGACCGAACGGATCATCACCAGTCCCCAGCGGGCGCGGATCAATGTAACAGCGGGCCAGAGTGTGCTTAATATGTGCGCAAATAATTATCTGGGCCTTGCTGATCATCCTGAGATTGTCAAAGCCGCCAAGGCTGGTCTGGACAGATGGGGGTACGGGCTCTCGTCTGTACGCTTCATTTGTGGAACACAGGAAATCCACACAGCCCTGGAGCAAAAGATTTCTGAATTTCTCTGTACTGAGGCCACAATTCTCTATACCTCCTGTTTTGACGCAAATGGGGGCCTTTTTGAAACTCTCTTGTCCGAAGAAGATGCTGTTATCAGTGATGCACTCAACCATGCGAGCATTATTGACGGCATCCGGCTGTGCAAGGCAAAACGCCTGCGTTACAACAATTGTGACATGGCTGACCTTGAGACGAAACTCAAGGAAGCCGCTGATTGCCGCTTTCGTCTGATTGCAACTGATGGCGTGTTCTCTATGGACGGAACCATCGCCAAATTACAGGACATCTGCGATCTTGCAGACAAATACAAGGCTCTGGTTATGATCGACGACTCCCATGCGGTGGGAGTCCTCGGCAAGAAGGGAAAGGGCACGCATGAATACCATGATGTACTGGACCGGGTAGATATAATTACCGGTACACTTGGAAAGGCACTTGGCGGAGCCAGCGGCGGCTATACGAGCGGTAGGAAAGAAATCATTGACGTGCTGCGTCAGCGCTCACGGCCCTATCTTTTTTCCAATACCCTTGCTCCCAGCATCGTATGCGCAGCCCTAAAAGCCCTTGATATGATCTCGTCATCAACGACTCTGCGGGACAAACTGGAGGAGAATACCCGCTACTTTAGAGAAGGAATATCGAAAAAGGGGTTCGCCATTAATCCCGGCTCCCATCCTATCGTACCGATCATGCTTGGTGATGCAGTGCTGGCACAAAAGATGGCCTCCAGGCTCCTGGAAAAGGGAGTATATGTTATCGGCTTCTTCTATCCTGTGGTTCCCAAGGGAAGGGCAAGAATCCGGACGCAGATTTCCGCTGCTCACTCCCTGGAAGATCTTGATTTTGCAGTAAAAATGTTTGCCGAAGTCAAAGAAGAATTTGGAATATCAGGGGTTTTGCCTGAGAAGGACCATTGAGCTGGGTTTCCCGTGGACGGATAGGGCCTAAATTTCAAGATCTTACCTTGCGAAGACGTCTAAATCAAATGAGCCTGAGCCCAAGGTGTAAAAACGGCAGAGAGAATAGATGCAAGAGAAAATCGCCCAGGTTGTCTTCCCTCTTCCCACCGAGAAGTACTTCAGTTACATAATTCCTGAGACGTTGAGCCAACGGGTCCAAAGGGGCAGCCGGGTCTGGGCGCCCCTGGGAAGACGGCTGTTGACTGGGTTTGTGACAGACCTAAACCAAGAGACTGAACTCTCCGAGCTTAAGTCTATTTCAGATGTGCTCGAGCCCTATCCCCCCTTTGACCAGCAGATGCTCCGACTCACCCGCTGGGTGGCAGAATACTACCTGTCGAGTTGGGGAGAGGTCTTAAACTCCGCCCTGCCCTCTGGAGTCCACTTCGGGGGCAGCGAGTATCTCACCCTGAGAAAAGCGAAGCTACAGCATCCTTTGCCTAAAACAATCGAGAGGGAAAAACACCAGGCAGTGCTGGAGTTTCTTCTTCAGAAGGGGACCAGAAGCCTCTCGGGATTGGAGAAGGAACTGGGAAAGGAAGCCCTCTATGCCACTGTCTACGATCTGGAACAGATGGGCTATGTGGCGATAGGGATCAGAGAAGAACGGATGGTGCGACTGACCGAAAACGACCCGGCAAAACTGAAGCAGCAGATTGATGCTCTGAAGAAAAAAGCCCCTCGCCAGGCTCACCTGCTGCAAATCCTTGGAGAAAATGGAGGCCAGCTGGTTGCCCTTCATCTAAAAAGAAAGTGGGGTGTAGAAGCCGATGTAGTAAAGGGATTGGAGAAAAAAGGTCTGGTAGAGCTCTGTTTTGAGGAACCTGAAACCTCCTCCAGCGAAAAAGATGTTCAGACGGTTGGGGAACTGGATCTATCCCCGACTCAGTTAAAAACATCCCAGCAGATTGAACAGGCTCTGGCTGAGGGTCGCTATCAGACAATCCTGTTACAAAGCTCTCCTGGTGCAGATAGAACACCCCTTTACCTGCAGGCAATCTCTGCTGTGCTCCGACAGGGAAAGGGCGTTATTATACTGGTTCCGGAGATATTTTTGAGCGCTAGACTTTTTGAACGTCTCCGGACGGCCTTGGGACAGCAAACAGCGGTGCTTCATAGCCGGCTCTCGGATGCGGAGAGGTACAGGCTGTGGCGGCAAGTTAGAGAAGGCAGAAAACGGGTGGTAATAGGCCCTCGTTCAGCGGTGTTTGCCCCGGTGGCAAATCTGGGGCTGATTTTAGTGGACGAAGAGCAGGATCCCTCCTATAAGTGCGAGTCCAGTCCCAGATATCATGCCCGGGATGTGGCAATCGTGCGGGCAAAGATGGCTGAGGCGGTGGTTTTGCTCGGTTCGGCGGCTCCTTCTCTGGAGTCTTATCACAATGCTTCGACAGGCAAGTTTTCCCTCTGTCGCCTTCCCCGGGAGGCCAACAGCCCTCTGCCCAAAGTCACGATTGTCGACATCCGAAGCCTGCGCTCGACGAAAGCAAAAAAGAGAACGATTTTGTCTCCCTTGCTTTGCGAAAAGTTGAATACCTCTCTTCAGCAGGGCAAACAGGCTGTGCTGTTTCAGAACCGCCGGGGCTACGCCACTTACCTTCAGTGTAGCCAATGCGGCTTTGTTCCCCAATGCCAGAACTGCCAGGTGAGTCTCACCTACCATCGGGAGGAGCACCAGATGGTGTGCCATTACTGCGGATTCAGCCCAAAAGCCCCCAGTGCCTGTCCCCAGTGTCAGGGCTATGACATCCGCTTAGGGGGCATCGGCACCGAACAGGTAGAGAAAACTCTCCACTCTCTCTTCCCCGGGACGAAGGTGCTCAGAGTGGACCTGGATACAACGAAACGAAAAGATTCCTACCGGCGGTTGCTGCAGTTTGCTCAGGACAACCGGGCGGATATCCTCCTGGGCACTCAAATGATCGCTAAGGGGATGGATTTTCCCAATGTGGGCCTGTTAGCGGTTGTGCTGGCTGACAGTTGCCTGAATCTGTCCGATTTTCGGGCCGCCGAGAAGACCTTTCACCTGCTGACTCAATTGACCTCCGGACTGACAGGGGGAGAGGTAATTGTGCAGACATACTCTTCGGGGAATTGGGCTATTAGGTACTTTAAGAATCATAACTTCGATGGATTTGCCCACCGAGAACTTGCCGACCGAAAACAATTGGACTATCCGCCCTGGGGCAGGTTAATTAGTGTAATATTCCAGGGCAAAGCCCCAGAGGATGTGGTCTCTGTTGCTCAGGATTACGCCCAGTTTCTGCGGGAAGTTGCTTCTAAGAGAGCACAGATTCTGGGTCCCTCCCAGGCTTATCGGGGAAAAGTAAAAGGTGCCTTCCGCTGGCAAATCCTCCTCAGGGGCAAATCATCCAAGACTCTTCGGGAACTCGTTGAGCAGTGTAACCACAGATTGAAAGGGAGAAGGGGGGTAAGGATGACCGTAGATGTTGACCCGGTGGAGATGATGTAGGAAACAGGTAACTATTTAGCCATTAAGGCACCCCGATACGGTCGTTCTTACCTACGGGGCAGGCAAAGACACAAAGGATTATTTAGTCTTGGTGTCTTAGTGTCTTTGTGGCTAAGAGCCTAAAGGAACACAAAATGGAATTCATTGAACAGCTTTTGGCAGCCAGTAAGAAGAACGACAGTCTGTTGTGCGTTGGACTGGACACAGATGTTTCCAAGTTGCCTAAGCACCTGCTTGAGGCAGAGAATCCCGTCTTGGATTTTAACCGGGAGATCATCGAGGCAACGGCAGATATAGTATGCGCTTACAAGCCAAATATCGCCTTCTACGAGGCGTTGGGTGCAGAGGGATGGAGGACACTTAAGCAGACTATCGAGGTTATACCCTCTCATATCCCGGTTATTGTGGATGCCAAACGGGGAGACATTGGCAATACAGCCAGGATGTATGCCCAGGCGTTTTATCAGGGCTTGGGCGCCGATGCGGTTACAGTAAATCCCTATATGGGTTTCGATGCCGTAGAGCCGTTTCTGGAATATCCCGACAAGTGTGTCTTTGTCCTCTGTCTCACCTCCAATGCCGGGGCAGAGGACTTCCAGTATCTTTTCTCCGAGGGCGGCCCTGTTTACGAGCATGTTGCCGAAAGGGTCGTCCAATGGAGCAAGGGCGGTTGCTGTGGGCTGGTAGTGGGAGCTACTCGTCCACAGCAGTTGAAGAAGATCCGTCAGATTGCCCCCCGGTTGCCCTTTCTTATCCCGGGCATAGGTGCCCAGGGTGGTGATTTAGAGGCAGCTGTCCGCTGGGGGACAGATGAAGGAGGCCAACTGGCCATCATAAACTCGTCTCGGGGAATAATCTATGCTTCGGATGGGACGGAGTTTGCCCAGAAAGCCAGAGCGGCAGCTGAAAGGCTGAGGGAAAGGATTAACCTTTACAGAAAATAGGGGGAGGATAAGAATGCTTACCCAAGGAGAAATTTTAGAGATATTCAAAAAGACTGGCGCCCTTCTCTCCGGCCATTTCCTGCTCACCTCGGGTCTTCACAGCCCTGCCTATTTTCAATGTGCCAAGGTCCTGCAGTATCCGAAATACGCCCAACAGTTGTGCGGTCGACTGGCGGAGGGATTCGGGGACAGAAGGATTGAACTGGTGATTGCCCCGGCCATTGGGGGAATCGTGGTGGCCTGCGAAGTGGGACGGGCGCTGGATGTGCGCACCATCTTTGCCGAGCGAGAAGCCGGCCGGATGACGCTCAGACGCGGATTTGAGATCTTCCCAGGAGAGAAAGCTCTGGTTGTTGAAGATGTGATAACCACCGGAGGCTCGGTACAGGAGGTGATCGAGGCAGTAGAGGCAAATGGCGGCGAGATTGTCGGTGTAGGCTGTCTGGTGGATCGAAGCGGCGGAAAGGCCCGGTTCAACGTGCCCTTGGACTCCCTTGCCCAGATGGAGGTGGTCACCTACCAGCCCCAACAGTGCCCCCTCTGTGCCAAAGGGATAGAACTGGCCAAACCAGGCAGCCGAAAGAGCAGTTACTGACCCTGGAGGTGTTAGATGTTTACCATCAGGAAGTTCAGACAGTCAGATCAACAGCGTATCTTAGAGATCACTGTGGCAAGTTTCGACGGGGTCTCCATAGACCAAAACATCGAAGGGCTCTGGGGAACTATACAAGGCAAGACCTGGCAGGGGAGGAAAAAGCAGAATATATTGGACGATTTGAATGCAAATCCCCCCGGGATTTTTGTTGCCGAAGCCGAGGCGAAACTGGTAGGCTATGTCATCACCCAGGTGAACCAGCAGACTGGGATTGGTTGGATACCCAATATGGCTGTAGATACCCAGCATCGAGGTAAGGGACTGGGAAAGAGACTCTTGCAACAGGCGATAGGCTACCTCAAACAAGCAGGGATGAAATATGCCAAGATCGAGACCCTGGAACAGAACACCATTGGGCAGAAATTCTATCGCCGGATGGGCTTCAGGGAGGTAGCCCGCCAGATCCACTATCTGAAACCACTGTCTTGAAGATCGCTATTTCAAGACAAAAGGCAATTGTTCACCACAGATAACCACGGATGAACACAGAACAAGGTCAGAAATGAACAAGTTGCTTGATTCACTCCGTTAGACAATTAGTTTAGGTCTTATCAGGCTGAATAAATTCCGATATTTTATCTAACGGGGCAAGGATTTTGTCAACAAAAGACATCCGTATACTTCCGTGAGATTCCGTGGTGAACTGTTACAACATAAGGAGGCAGAATGAGTAGTAAAGCTGTTGGCTCCCCAGGATATTTCCCTCCTGGTCTGTCTGAGTACGGAGGGCTGCGCCACATGATCTTGGTCTATTCTCGAAGACCGAACGATTGGCCCGCAGAGGATTTCAGGTATTCAGTAACCCATCTGAATTCCCAGGATAACCCAGATGACTGGTTTTTCGATAGCTTTCTCTTTATGCCCGCTGCTCCTCCTTCCCGAAATTCGTTTTATCCCGGGGTGAACCTGGGGACAACCCGCTCTGGACAAGGCGACTTTTTCATCGTTCCTACCAGCAATCCCGCCAGAGCGGAGGATTGGGAGTGGCTGTTGGATAATTATTTTGCTGAGAAGACGATGCTGGGTGGTCTGGACCAATATGTGAAGCAGGCCAGTCAGAAGCTTGGTTTTGAAAACCAAAAGATCAATGCAGTGCTCACCATCCCCTATCCCTGCCACAACCAGACTTTCTTCGGAAAGATCAAACCGGATGGTAAGCGGTTCAATTTCTCCGTCCCCAAGCAGGACCTGGTGGCAGCTACTCAACAGCGGTTAGAGGCAGTCAAATGGTTCGTAGAAGAGTCACTGAACAGGGCTTCGGCAAGCGGCTACCAGCATGTTAACCTCCTGGGGTTCTACTGGTATTACGAGACTATCCACCGCAGTTTCGATGTGGACGACCATTGGCTGCTAAAGGAGCTGCTGAAGTTCGTCAGGCAGAGGGGAACAAAACTTTTCTGGATACCTTTTTTCAGCACCTACAATATCCATCAGTTGTGCAACTACCAAGACTATTACTTTGACTGTGCTTTTTTGCAGCCTAATCATCTGCAATATCAGGCACTACCTAACAGCATCGAAGAGGCAGCTAAAGCGGCCCGGGCTAATTACGCCGGTATAGAAATGGAATTCGACCGAAGCCTGGAGGATGAAACATACCGGAGGCGATTCCGAGATTACTTGGACGGCGGAGTTGAGTTCGGATTCACAAAAGAGGCAGCCTGTGCCTGGTATGACGGCGGCAGGGGACCCCAGTGGCTCTATCAGCACCCCCACCCGGAAGTGCGTCGGCTATATGATGATATCTACTTGTTTGTAAAAGGAGAGTATCGAATCTAAGCAGTGTCTGTCCGGAGTTGTCATTCCCGCACGCCTACCGGTCAAAAACATGCGTGTACAAGTTTAGCACTGCCCAGTTGTTAAAGGATGTGTTGTTCGCAGATTTTGCGGAAATGGTGGCCGTGAATCGCAAGGGTAACGGCCAGTGGGAACAATCGGGGGGTGCGAAAATGTGTCCATAACAGGAGCTTCCAATAATGGAGTCGCTCCTTGCCAATAATACCCAGATAATAGATGGAACGAAAGAAGGCCAGGATGTCCCCAGAGTTCAGTGGGTCTTTAGTCTTCGGCGGTTTGTATTCTCGTAAGAAGGTCTTGACGCGCTGATAGTAATGCGTGGGTGAGTAAATGTGTCGCAAAATATTTTTGTATCCCTCCTGTAGCATATCACGGTTCATGTTAGGTATAATGTTTGTTGTGCCATCTACATTATCCCCCGACATCTGATTGACCAGGCGATCTTCTCGCTTCAAACGTTCATAAAGTCTTGTTCCAACGGGAGCTTGAAGTAGGCCAACCATCGCCGTCACAATTCCGCTTTTCTGGATGAAATCAATTTGTCGCTGGAAAATAGAGGGCGTATCATTGTCAAAGCCGACGATGAAGCCTCCCTGCACTTGCAACCCAGCCCGCTGAATACGTTTCACATCTTCGACCAGGTCACGGTTCCTGTTCTGAGTTTTACTGCATTCGATCAGGCTATCCTCATCCGGCGTCTCAATCCCGATAAAGACCGTATTAAATCCCGCCTCAACCATCATCTTCATCAATTGTTCGTCGTCGGCCAGATTGATAGAGACTTCAGTGCTGAATGACACCTTCTCCTTGTCTTTCTGCCATTCTCTTAGGGCGGGCAACAGCTCGGTCTTGAGACGTCTCTTATTCCCAATCAGGTTGTCATCCACGAAGAAGATGTCCCCACGCCAGCCCAGGTCATAGAGACTGTCCAACTCGGCAATGATCTGTTCGGCGGCCTTGGTGCGTGGCCGGTGACCAAATAACGCTGTCACGTTGCAGAACTCGCAATTGTAAGGACAGCCCCGGGAGAACTGGACGCTCATCTGGGCGTACCGCCTCATATCGGCTAATTTCCACAGAGGAACAGGAGTCTTCTGGAGGTCAGGAAAGTCGGACGTCGTATAAATTCGCCTGGCATGCCCCTGTTCTAGATCCGCCAAAAAGGGCGGGAGGGTCAACTCGGCTTCATTGAGCACGAAATGATCGACCTCCTCAAACTGTTCGTGCTCACTCGCGAAGAGCGGTCCTCCGGCGACGATTTTAACGCCCATTTCTTTGCACTGGGCAATGATCTGACGTGCTGGTTCTCTTTGCACAACCATACCGCTGATAAAAGCATAATCAGCCCACGCCAGGTCTTTCTCCGTGAGCTTTTTCACATTGAGGTCGACCAAGCGCTTTGTCCAGTCTGGTGGTAGCATCGCGGCAATTGTCAGTAGCCCCAGTGGCGGTGAGGCTGCTCTTTTCCGTACGAATTTAAGTGCGTGTTTGAAACTCCAGAATGTATCTGGAAACTCAGGATAGATCAACAGAACGTTCATCAGGTTTTCCTTATTAATGCTTTACTACTGTTTTCTTGTTAGATGTGCCGCGGCTAATGATTATTACTCCACAAGCAAAACCAATAGTGTTGCACCTCGCAAAGCCCGCAGGCATTATCGGCTCAGCAGCTTGGTCACCTTGAGGATGACGATCTGGTCGGTAGAACGCCACTGGACAGGGGATTCCCACTTATTTGGTGTATCTAACCTGTTCCCCTGGTAGCGAGCGAGCCAGGTTTCATGCCAGAATGCAGCCCAGGCCAGATTGGTAAGGTTAAGGCTTATGTCAATGTTGTCCCAACTCCATCCCCACTTTCTGTCGTCTGAGCGTTTGGAGGCAGAACCCCATGCCAGAACTCCAAGTTATCGATGCCGTGACTGCGGATATACCAGCGGTACTGATTCACGGCCCCTGACCCAAAAAAGGCGCAAGGAGAATCCTCACGGCCTTGACAAGTTGGCATTTTTCACTCAAGCGCCGGGCGAGAATTCTCCTACAGGGGTGGGCATAGTAATTCCCTTGTGGGTTCCATCTACAAAGCTAATCTTAATAGTTCTGATAGTTCTGATCGACCACATTGAGCCCACCTCCTTTGGGGAAAATCTGGGTAAGACATTGTTTTTGAGATTGCCGCTAATATACAACTCCCCTTGGCTATTGTCAAGGGAAAAACCCCCGGCTTCTCTGGGCAATTCACTTTCTGTTAAAGCGGATGGCATTATCAGCCCAAAAAAAATCCCGGCTACGTCCTACTCTCCCGCAAGGTCTCCCAAGCAGTACCATTGGCGCTGGAGGGCTTAACTGCTCTGTTCGGAATGGGAAGAGGTGTTGCCCCTCCGCTGTAGTAACCGGGATATTCAAAGATTCCTAAACTGAATAGGAGTTCGGGCAATACAAGTCACCAGGTGAATCTAATTTGGTCAAGCCGCACGGCCGATTAGTGCCGCTCAGCTGAGCATGTTACCATGCTTACACTTGCGGTCTATCAAACCCGTAGTCTACGGGAGGCCTTTAGATCCGATAAACGGATGGGATATCTCATCTTGGGGGGGGCTTCCCGCTTAGATGCTTTCAGCGGTTATCCCTTCCGAACATAGCTACCCAGCCTTTGCCCCTGGCGGGACAACTGGTACACTAGAGGTTCGTCCACCCCGGTCCTCTCGTACTAGGGGCAGCTCCCCTCAAATATCCTACACCCACGGCAGATAGGGACCGAACTGTCTCACGACGTTCTAAACCCAGCTCGCGTACCGCTTTAATTGGCGAACATCCAAACCCTTGGGACCTTCTCCAGCCCCAGGATGCGATGAGCCGACATCGAGGTGCCAAACCTCCCCGTCGATGTGAACTCTTGGGGGAGATAAGCCTGTTATCCCCGGAGTACCTTTTATCCGTTG
>JAUWEO010000133.1 GCA_030608245.1 Candidatus Latescibacterota bacterium | reverse complement strand
GCCAGCCTTGGGGGCCTGAGCCCACTCCCAAGTTGTAATCAGGCGGTTTGAGTCCCAGTTGGTCAAAAAAGATCTCAGACATCTGGTAATCATAGTGTTGTCCAGTGTGAACTAAAACCTCGGTTATCTTATCGGTTGGCTTTCCCCCTTGGGAGTTATAAGCAGCAATTGCCTGCAAAATGGGCAACACCTTCACAAAGTTTGGCCTGGCACCTACGAAATTAAGGATTCTCACTCTATTCACCTTTTGAAAAGATCACCGTTGTATCCCCTGCCTCTTTGCCTTTCTTCTCGGTATCGGAGAAGATATCGTTGGTTTCGTTACACTCATGGAATTGGCTTCTTGTATCCAATTTCTCATAATCTTTTAGCAACCTTATCTCCATCTTCTCCCAGTTGTATTTGTTCTCAACTGCTTTTCTGCCGTTTTCTCCCATTGTTCTAGCAACTTCAGGGTGCTCTAAGAGATAACTAATCGCCTCTGCAATTGCGTTAGGTTTTGTGGGATCTATCAATATGCCACATTGCGATTCCTCCACAACTGCCCGAATCTCTGGAAAATCGCACGCAACGACTGGAATGCCGCAAGCCATATACTCGAACAATTTGTTGGGAAGCCCTATGAAATTGTTGTAGGACACCGGCTGAAACAGGATCACTCCTACATTCGCATTTGCTAAAGCCTCAGGGAGTTCTGCATATGGAATCCAGCCCGTTATTTTGAAATTATTGTCCAATTTTTCGCTTGCTACATAGTTGTTAATCCATGTGTTCACTTTCGCGTCGTAGAAAACGTCACCGATAACTAAGAACATTATGTCAGAGAATCTTTTCTTAACTTCTGGGAGAGCAAGCAAGAATTTATCTATTCCTCTTTTCCTGCTAACCGCCCCTTGATATACTACTACCTTGCCGTTACCATATTTTCGGGACATTGTCTGATTTTTTTGCGGCGGGTACAATTCCAAGAAGGGACAGTTGCACAGGACAGTAGTAGATTTATTTGCACCAAGAAATCGTTTTCTTAGGGTACTGTTGACTGTGAATATCTGATCTGCAAAGTGACAGAATAGGGTCTCTATTTTCTCAAGAAGTAGCCTGACAATCGACGCAGAAAAACTGGGGAATATCGGATATTCAGAGACTTTAGCCGGGAAATGTTCATGGACGTCGTAGACTATCTTTGCATTTAATAATAGTTTGAGAATAATACTCCCCAGGAAGATGTCGAACTCATGACAGTGGTAGGCGGTTGCTTTAACTGCCAATGCTCTGTTAAGAAGCTGCAGAATGGTGATAGCTCTCATCAGAAATTTGTACCTGTATTTGGGAAGTGATATAATCTCTACGTTTTCAGCTTTGGCATTTTTGAAAGCCTGGCCAACAGAGGGTGCCACTATTGCCACCTGGTGATGCCCTGATTTCGCCAGACTCTTTGCCTCTTTGTGGAACACTCGAGCATCAAAAGGGGAATGTGCTGATGTCAGCATACATATCTTCATAAGTTTCACCAAGATTTCTGAAAGCAACGAAACATCTCTTCGAGGAATGTTCTGTCAAGAGCAAGCTTCCCTTATTCTTGGCCTATGGGCTTTGACACTTGGACTTTCCTTGAGAGAACGGTAAAGGCCGAATATCTGGGCGGAGATTCTCTCTAAGCTGAATCTCTGAGAGGCATAGGAGGATATTTTCACGGGATCGTATTTTTCGGGATGATCCAGTATATAGGCAATTGCGCGGGCCAGGGCTTTGGCATCACCGGGGGGGACTAAGATGCCTACCTCTTCAGTAACGATGTCCTCAGGGCCACCGCAGGTGGTAGATACAACTGGTTTGCCACAGGCCAAGGCTTCCACCAGAGAGAGACCAAATCCCTCAGAGAGGCTGGGCAGGACAAACACATCGGACGCGGCCAGCCACAGAGGAATCTCAGTATTGCGAACCTTGTCTATAAAAATCACCGTCTCTTGTAATCCAAGATCCTTGGCCATATGAATAAACTCTCTGTCTGCTCTCCCTTTCCTATTTGCTCCCACCAGAACCATCTCAATATCATTCCTGGAGATGGCCAAAATCGACATAGCTTCAATTAAGACTCCCACTCCTTTGACAGGGAGAAGTCCACCTGTATATAAAATCCTCTTATTTTGCCTCGACAATCCCTTTCGGCTGACTGCATTTTCCTTGTCCATAGGGCTGAACAATGCGATGTCAATTCCATTGTGTATTACCCTCACTTTCGCACGGTCAACACCGAGTTTCTCAATCTGATTTTTCAGATCGCTACTCACGGCAACAACGGCATCGCAATGCCTAAGGGCAAGGCAAACCAGGATCTTGCCTATCCTGCTTTCCTCCGGATATAGATTTATGTCAGAGCCATGAGCAGTAATCAAGACAGGTTTTTTGACTGCCCTGCCAAACAATAGAGCTGCAAGTCCATCTGGATAGGCACTATGAGCGTGAATTAGATCAAAGTCACGATTTCTTACTATCCAAAGGAGCATGGTCAGATAGGAAATCCAACACAGCGAGAAGAATATCTTTCGAGGAAACAAGAGGTATCGAGGATGTAGTATCTCAAGACCGTCTATCAATTCTCGTGAGCAGACTCGGCCTATTCGGCTCCAGCGCCCAAATCCCCGAATAGGGGGGAACCAGGCTATCGGTGCAATCACTTTTGCCTGACAGTGCTTTCTTAAGAACCTCACTTCTTCCTGCACAAAGCCCCCTAAAACAGGGTTACTCTCATGAGGAAACAGATGCGACAATATAAGAATCTTCATTTCTGTCTGAGTGGCTCAACCTCTGGCCGATTTCTTTGGTGGCAAAGAGCATCCCTGTCAGCAACCAGAAGAAGTTATCATGTATGTATGCAGTGAAAAGCATATTGACTTGATACGCGATAAACACTGCTACGAATCCAATTTCTGCGATTTTTAAGTAGTGATCGCCTATACTTCTGACTCCCGCCAAACCTTCTTTTATGACAGCAACTATGAACCACAGGAAAAGAAAAAATCCCACAATACCAAACTCGGCCAACACGGTAGCTAAATATGTGTGACTTTCTCTCACCGGACACCAAACTGGGTAGCCAACAGGCCTGTATTTGTCGAATAATTCAGGGAAACCCCTGGCCCCGACACCCAAGAGCGGATGGTCCCAAAACATCGACACCGCAGCCTCAACAAGGTAAATCCTGGCAGTGCTGGAAACCCTGGTAACGCTTTTGAACTCGCTGAATATGACAAAAATAGATACCAACCGACCCAAAACCAAGTCTCTGAAATCACTGGAAAAAAGTCCGGCAACAAGTACTATACACAGGATTATTGCAAGAAGGGGGAGCAGCGCTTTGATTTTTTTGCTGAGCAAGGCCACCAAGAATAAACCGATGGCGGTGGCCAACCAGTTAGCTCGAGAAAAGCTCGCAACCAACCCGATCAGCAGACCCAGAAAAGCAACGATCAGCATAATCTTGGTGGGCCAAGACAGTTTCAGATTGATCAAAAGGGCAAAGGAAATCACGGCAGCAGCCATTAAGAAGGTAGCAAAAGCGTTGGGATTAGTGAATGTTGCGGTGGCACGGGTAAAACCCATTCCTATCTCACGCATAAACTCCGCCGGCAGAAAGTACTGGGCGCTAATCGCCTGATATGTACCCGCACCGGCGGTCACAACCGCACAGCCTATGAAAGAGATAAGCACTAATGTAACTATTTTTTTACTCTGCACCAAAATAACGGTCAGAAAAATCACCAGTGATAGGAACAGTATCCGGAAAAAGCTGAACACTGCCGCCGACTTTTCAGGAGCATACAGACTGGAAATCCCGATGAGTGAAAGGAAAAGGGCCAGCGGAATAATTATTTTTACCCTGGGCAGTAGGGTGCGTTTTTTCCAGAGGATACTTGCTGCGCAGAATATTATTCCCGCTCCTGCGGCCAAATGGAAGGCCGTCACAGGGGTTTCAATACTGCCCAGAACTCTGATTCCTTTTATCACTACTCCGCCAAAGTCCAGAGCAGTAGTAACTATCATTAGAGGAAGAATGATTTGAGGGTAAACAGGCAAACAGAGGAAAATCGGAACCCCCACTGCAAACACCAGCAGCGAAAGCAAGATTTTGGAGGACAAAGTCAGAGCCATCACCAAGATCAACAACTCCACCAGGGCAAGGATCAGGAAGGTCCTTTTCCCTGCCGGATCCGGCCTGTCTAACGCGAGCTGCATCTTTTTTCTATCCTTTGTTTAAGAACAAGTAGATCAGATGTCTTAGGCCATATTAGTTCTGAAAATGAAAGGGAAGAGTTCTTTACGAAATAGCCGAAGATCAACACTCCCCATAAGGTGTAAGCAACAGAAGTGGCCAGGCCAGCACCCACCAAACCGACAGTGGGGATCAGGAGCAAGTTTAACCCGATATTTACAGAAAGAGCCACTGCCGAGGCAATAACGGTGAGCAGGGGATACCCTCTCCCCCATAGATTTGTATTGATAATTGAACCGGAGGCGACCGCTATCACCCCTGGAAGCATACACACCAAAGGCAGATAAGCGCCGGAGAAATCCTCACCGAACACCAAAGGAATCAACCATTTACCAGAGAGAACCAGCGCCAACGATAAGACAAGGCTAAGCAGGAAGATGAACCGGCAGACCGTCGCTGTCAATTGATCACCCCATTGCTGTTCTCTGCTGCCGATTTTGGAGAAAAGAACCGTCCCGGCGGCATTGGGCACCTTCTGAAGCATCTCTGCAAAAACTATCGAGACAGAATATATTCCGGTCAATCCCGCTCCCAAGAAACGGTTTACTAAATAGATATCCACTCGAAAAAGCAGGGCCAACAGCAGACTGATCAGCATCCCCTTGGATCCCAGACGTAAAGAGGTGCGGAGCAGGCCTGCATCCAGTCCCATTCTTGCTCCCACATTCACTTTTTCTCGTTGCAGAGCGGGTGAGTGTATTGTTCTCCACAAAAGAAAAACAGCCAGTCCTGAAACCATAACCACCGCCAGAAACCGGCTGGAGATAACACCAAGAAGCCCGAGATTTAAGACCCTAAGGGCAATGAGGTTTCCACAAAAATAGAGGAGGATGAAGAACACTGGGGTGAGATTGTATTCTATCATCCTCTCCAGACCTAAGAAGATGGCGCAAAAACCTCGGAAAAGGACTGTTGCTACCGCTATTAGCAGTGTGACTAAAAGTAGGTCTTTGACCTCTGCTAATCTTGAGAACCAAAACCACCTCTGTCCCAGGAGAAATAGACCCAACAGCAGAACTCCAACCATGCTTCCCCAAAAGATGGTGTTGGGAAAAAGCCTCCCTGCTCT
>JAUWEO010000027.1 GCA_030608245.1 Candidatus Latescibacterota bacterium | reverse complement strand
AACAATGTTCTGTCCCTACATTCTGTATTTGGATAGCTCTCCCGGCACTCTATCCAGCTCTTTCAGCCGCTCTTCTACTGCTTCTCGTTTGAGGACCATAGCTCTATTCGCTCCCTTGGGACTTTCCGCTGCCTATTCCTGAGATAGGCTGTATCTTTATACTCTCTGAGCACCGCCAGTTCAAAGTTATCTTCCACCTCATTGCTCTCTTTGTGGATTAGCCTATCCGTTTTCTGTATTTCTCTCTTCCCTGCTCATACAGGTCGTTGCCGTAGATGTCATTCGCCACAACCACGGGGAAATCTCTTACCAGGAGCTTTCTTATTGCCTCCGGTCCCAGGTCTTCGTAGGCTATTATTTCTGATTCAACTATGCGCTGAGAAAGCAGCGCCCCTGCCCCCCCGGTGGCGGCAAAGTAGACCGCCCGGTATTCTTTCAGCGCTTCTTTCACCTGGGGCGAGCGGGCACCGTTGCCGATAGTGCCTTTTAGTCCTCGGGCTAAAAGTGGAGGAGTATAAGGGTCCATCCGATAGCTGGTGGTAGGACCGGCTGAGCCGATGGCTCTGCCCGGTCTGGCGGGAGAAGGCCCGGTGTAGTAGATCACCTGCCCCGGAAGCTCAAAGGGAAGTGGTTCCCCCTTTTGGAGACACTGGACCAGCCTCCGGTGGGCAGCATCCCTTGCAGTGTAAAGCACGCCGCTCAACAGAATCCGGTCACCGCTTTGCAGACCAGAGACATCCCGGCCAGACAATGGCGTGGTTATTTTCTTCAATTCAGACATTTCTTCTCTTTCGTCTTGCTACAATACTGCCTCTTTGTGTCTGGCGGCGTGGCACTGGAGGTTCACCGCCACCGGGAGACTGGCTATATGGCAGGCATAGCTCTCGATGTGTACTGCCAGCGCTGTTATCCTGCCGCCAAGTCCCAAGGGACCAATCCCTGTTGCGTTTATCTCTTCCAGTAACTCTCCTTCTAACTGAGATATTTTGGAATCGGGATGGGGGCTTCCCAGTGAACGGAGTAGAGATTTTTTGGCTAAATAGAGCGTCTTCTCTGCTGTTCCCCCCAGGCCTACCCCCACGATAAGCGGAGGACAGGGATTACCGCCCGCCTTTTCCACCCAGTCAAGAATGAATCTTTTTATCCCCTCTACGCCATCGGCAGGCCTCAACATCGCCAGACCGCTCATATTCTCACTGCCGGCCCCCTTGGGCAACACAGATACTTTAAGCCTATCACCAGGCACTATTTCGGTGTGAATTACCGCCGGGGTGTTATCCCCGGTGTTGACCCGACAGAGAGGATCGGAGACGATAGACTCGCGCAGATAACCCTCATTATATCCTCTTCTTACTCCTTCGGTTATCGCCTCAGTCAGATCTCCCCCCACTATTCTTAGCTCCTGACCTATCTCCAAGAATATATCCGCAAAGCCTGTGTCCTGGCAGATAGGTATCTTTTCTCTGCGGGCGATTTCGGCGTTCTCCAGAAGCTGCTGGAGAATCTC
The DNA here is from genome assembly GCA_030608245.1 of Candidatus Latescibacterota bacterium. Classification (GTDB taxonomy): domain Bacteria; phylum Latescibacterota; class MVCY01; order MVCY01; family MVCY01; genus MVCY01. The sequence continues at coordinate 10,675 of JAUWEO010000027.1, read as the reverse complement.
CCTACCCAGCGGGGATTCTTCTTGCTTGGTCGCCTTCCGAAGTGCTTGGAGGACATCCTCGCCTAAACTGTAATTGGCCTCGATACAAAGCCGGGCCACCTCGGCGGTGATAAGCTCTGTGGATAGTTGTCGCATCTTCAGCTCAGTCGTTTATAGCCAATGCACTCAGTTCTGTCCTACTGCTACTCCCGTTCTGTGGGCAGCCTCAGCCACCGCTTGTGCCACCCGAGGCACCACATTGGGGTCGAAGACACTGGGAATGATGTAGTCCTCACTCAGTTGATCCTCGGAGATGGTGCCGGCAATTGCATAGGCGGCCTTGAGCTTCATCTCCATATTTATCTCTATGGCCTCCACATCCAAAGCTCCTCGAAACATCCCCGGGAAACAGAGAACATTGTTAATCTGATTGTGATAGTCAGAGCGTCCGGTGGCCACGATCCTGGCCACGTTCTCAGCCTTCTCCGGCGCGATCTCAGGCTCAGGGTTGGCTAAGGCAAACACAACAGGGTCTGGGGCCATAGTTCTGATCATCCGGAGAGTCAAAGCCCCGGGAATAGAAACGCCTATGAAGACATCACTTCCTTTGAGGGCATTAGCTAAGCCACCTTTTATCCTCTCTGGATTGGTCTTCTCGGCTATTTGCTGCTTGTACCTGTTCATCCCTTCTTTCCTGCCTTGGTAGATCACCCCCTTGCTGTCGCAGATGATAATCTGTCCCACACCCACAGCTGTCAAGATTCCGGCTATGGCTAACCCTGCTGCCCCAGCCCCGTTGACCACCACCTTGACCTGGTCCATCTTTCTGTCCACTATTTTCAGAGCGTTAATCAGTCCAGCCAGCACCACCACCGCTGTCCCATGCTGGTCATCGTGGAACACAGGGATGTTGAGCCGTTTCTTGAGCTTAGCTTCCACCCTAAAACAGCGGGGGGCAGAGATGTCCTCAAGATTGATTCCCCCAAACCCAGGGGATATGTTCTCCACCGTCTCCACGATGCGGTCTACTTCTTTAGTGGCCAAACAGATAGGGAAGGCGTCTATGTCGGCAAACTCCTTGAGCAGCATAGCCTTGCCCTCCATGACCGGCAAAGCTGCCAGGGGACCGATATCGCCCAGGCCTAAAACCGCCGTCCCATCTGTAACTATGGCCACTGTGTTCTGCACAATGGTGTAGTCCCTGGCCTTTTGGGGATCTTGCCTGATCAACTCACACACCCTGGCCACTCCAGGGGTATAGACTGCCCCCAGGTCTGCCAAAGACCTGATCTTCATCTTGGTCGCCAGATGTATCTTTCCCTTTCTGTGGAGATTGAGTATGACATCGGAGACACCGATAACCTCTACTCCCGGGAGGCAGCCGAGTCTTTCCACCAGCCTCTGGCCCTGCTGTTCATCGGCCACATTCACCGTGATTTTCCTATTAATGAAATCTGGATCGGCGCTCACGGTGTCGATGTTACCGATGTTGCCGCCTTCCTTGCCTATAGTGGAGGTGACCTTTCCTAGAAAGCCGGGTCTGTTTCTCAGCTTCAGTTGAAGCGTGATTACCATATCAGTTCCTTAAAGATACGGTGTTAGTTGTTCGATCCCCTGTCTGTAGACCTCTGCCGATGCCCGTAGGGTCTTAAGTTCCTCGGGGGTGAGTTTCAGTTTCAATACCTCTTCTACCCCTTGAGCCCCCAGTTTCACCGGCACTCCCATATAGAGATCCTCTATCCCGTATTCTCCCTGAACGTAGGCAGAACAGGGAAGTATGCGCTTCTTATCCCAAAGGATTGCCTCTACCATTTGGGCTGCCGCTGCTCCGGGGGCAAAAGAGGCACTGCCAGTTTTAAGCAGCCCCACTATCTCTGCTCCACCTCTGCGGGTACGTTCGGTCAGCTCGGCTATTATTTCCGCTGAAAGCAATTCAGTTATAGGAACCCCGGAGACACAGGTGTAGCGGGGTAGGGGAACCATGGTGTCGCCGTGGCCTCCCAGCACCATAGCGGAGACATCCTGGCACGAGACCCCAAGCTCCTGGGCCACAAAGTACCTGAACCTGGCTGTGTCCAATATCCCTGCCTGTCCTAACACTCGCTGGCGAGAAAAGCCAGATATCTTCCAGACCAAGTAAGTCAAGAGGTCCAGGGGGTTGGTTACCATAATGATAATGGCCGAAGGGACGTATTTGGCAATATCCTGGGCAATGCCTTTGACAATAGAGGCGTTTTTTTCCAAAAGGTCTAAGCGGGACATCCCTGGGCGGCGGGTCACCCCGGCGGTGACCACCACGATGGTAGAACCCTCGATCTCTGAGATATTATCTGTTCCTGCTATCCTTGTACCATAGCCCTCCACGGGTGCCGCTTGAGAAAGGTCCAGGGCCTTCCCCCGGGCAAGTCCTGGAACAATATCTACCAACAGGATATCGGCGATCTGTCTGCGGGCAATGAACAGCGCCGTCGCCGCACCCACCTGCCCGGCGCCGATTATGCTAACCTTATTCATCAGTCAACTCCAGTCTTGTATGTTACTAACAAATCGTAGTTTAACTACAGAGTTCCCAGCGCAGCGGAGCTGCAACCCAAGAAAGCAACCGCGGATTCCAAAACAAAAGCCTTATTAAAAAACAGAGTTTCGCGAGTTTGTAGTACAGAGTAGAGACGACCCGCTGGGTCGTCTCTACGATATTATCTCCTTCGCTATTCAACACCCCCTTCTTTCGACAGAATCTTACATATTCTCCACAATTGCGGAGGCAAACTCGGAGGTTTTAAGTTTGGTAGCATCCTGCATCTGTCTTGCCAGATCGTAGGTCATTTTTTTCTGTTGGATCGTCCTGACCAATGCGCTTTGGGTCAGTTCGGCAGCCTCGTGCCAGCCGATATACCCTAACATCATCTTACCGGAGAGAATGAGCGAGCTGGGGTTGACCACATCCAGCCCAGCGTATTTAGGGGCAGTACCGTGGGTGGCCTCGAACAGAGCGGTGAAATCCCCGATATTGGCCCCCGGGGCCATCCCCAAGCCCCCCACCTGGGCAGCACAGGCATCGGAGAGGTAGTCACCGTTCAGATTGGGTGCGGCTATCACATCGTACTGGTCGGTGCGGGTGAGCACCTGCTGGAACATCGAGTCGGCAATCCGGTCTTTGATCATTACCTTGCCCGGCGGCGCTTCTCCGTCATATTTTTCCTGGACCTCTTTCTCGGTGACGGTCTGTTCTGGGAATTCCTCTCGGGCCACCTGATAGGCCCAGTCCCGGAAGGCCCCCTCGGTGAACTTCATTATGTTTCCCTTGTGCATTATGGTGACGCTGCGGCGGTCCTGTCCTATGGCATACTGGATGGCCTTTCTCACCAGCCTTTGGGTTGCCTTCTGGCTGATGGGCTTTATCCCAATTCCTGAGTCCTGAGGGATGTGAAGATCAAACTCCTTGTTCAGATAAGAGATAACCTTCGCTCCCTCTTCCGAACCTTTGGGCCATTCGATACCGGCATAGACATCCTCGGTGTTCTCCCGGAATATCACTATGTCCATTCGCTCCGGGTGGGTGACCGGACTGGGAACACCGGGCAGATAGGCCACTGGCCGGACGCAGGCGTAGAGGTCAAGTATCTGTCTCAGGGTAACATTGAGGCTGCGATAGCCCGTCCCCACCGGGGTGGTTAATGGCCCCTTGATGGCTACCACAAAGTGTTCAATCGCCCAAAAGGTGTCCTGGGGCAGGACCTCTCCGTATCTCTGTAAGGCCTTCTCCCCGGCAAACAGCTCCAGCCAGACGATCTTTCTGTTGCCGCCGTAGGCCTTGGTCACGGCAGCGTTCCACACCCGCTGAGCTGCCCTGGTAATGTCCGGGCCAATACCATCCCCTTCAATAAAGGGGATTATAGGACGGTAAGGCACCACAAGTTTCTCTTCTATTACTTGAATCCTTTCCCCTTCTGGGGGAAGGGCAATTCTGTCCAGATGGATTTCTTCTCTGGCCCTCACTTATTTGGTCTCCTTCTGGTACACAACTATCCCAAACACTCTATCCGACTCTTTATCTCCTCCAAATCTGGAATAATGGCGTTTAGGTAACTTTCATCTTGGGAAACTTTCACTTTGTCCAGCCCCACCTCCAGAAAGACTTTGAGATGGCGAGCTTCCTCCTCTGAATGACATTCAATATTATAGAAGCACACACGTTTCATGGTAAGTGCCTTAGCCTTGGCTTCACTACAAATAGCGTCTGTGTCCGAAGGTCTCCCTTGTCACCGCGGCGTCGCATCTGGCAGGCCACCATCCACAGGGATCGTCACACCGGTAGTAGGTGTCTGGCGCGTCACGAAGAAGAGCACTGCGTTGGCGACGTGCTGCGCCGTTACCCTGGCCTTGAGTAGATTGCGGTTGCGGTAGTACTCCTCCAGGCCTTTTTCGTCTACGATTCCTTTGTGGCGCATCCGGTCGGGTCCTATCTTTTGCCATAGCCCAGACTGGCGCTTTCCCGCTTTGAATACCGCATCAGGGGCTACCATATTGACACGAATGCCGAATTCAGCCAGTTCAAGGCTGGCAATGCGGCCCAATTGATGTACGGCTGCCTTTGTAGCGCTGTAACCTCCGAACCGGGCACCTGGTGCAAAAACATTCTTTGTAGATATGACCACAATATCTCCCCCGGTGCCCTGCAGGCGTAACTGACGGCCTGCTTCGGAAAGGGTCAGCAGAGTGCCTTCAACGTTCACCTTTTCCAGCTTGCGGAAATCGTCGAGGTCCATCTCGATCAGGGAGGCAATCAAAGGGATACCGGCATTAGCGATGACAATATCAACGCCGCCCCAAATCCGGCTCACCGCGTTGAATCCATCGGTCACCGAATCCCTATTCGTAACATCGAGTCCAATGCCAATGATGTGATCTGCTGCCGGTTCTTCAAGTTCGTTGACCAAGTTGTCAAGATGCCTCCCAGGCAGGTCTGTGGCAGCCACGTGACAACCTTTTTCCAATAACGCCGCGCAAATCCCAGAGCCTATTGCTCCCGCTGCTCCGGTTACCAGGGCAACTTCATTTTCGAGCGGCAGGTCTGTGTTCGCTGTTTGTTCAACGTAAAGAATCCCGACACCAGGCAGAAGCACGAGTTGCGGTTTTGAGCCATGAGTCTTGAAGTAATCCTTGATGGCGACGCCCAACTGTTTCCGAAGCTCCTCAGCGGAAGCATCATATTCGGGTGCATCCACATATAGTGGCGGGATTTCGGTACGCTTCAAAGGAACCGGGCAAGATTCCAAATCATCTCTCTTATCTGAAGCTGCAAAATCACGGGCTTCTTTGTGGGTGAGAGATTTAACAATAACGCGGTGGTAAGGAACATCGTCATTCCCGGATGGCTCCGCCAAGAGTCCACGAACTAGCGGCGCTATTTTTACCAACCTGCTTTCTATATCTCTGTTTGCCACAGTATTCTTCGCTGATTTCTTAGGTTCCATTTTCACCCATCTTTCTTCGCATCTCTAACGGCGCTCAGCATAAAGCGCGCATTCTCGGCGGGTCTCTTTCCGTCGAAGACTGCACTGCCAGTCACAATGATATCCGCTCCCATACGGGCCACCTCAGTAATATTGCCCCGGTTGATTCCTCCGTCAACGCCAAGGAGAATATCCCTTCCCGAGTCGCGGATTATCTCGCTGACACGATTAAGTCTGCGCTGGGTAGAAGAAATAAACGTTTGGCCACTCCATCCCGGATTGACGGCCAGCAGAAGAATTAGATCAACCTCATCTATGACGGGTTGGACAGCCTCGACCGGTGTTCCAGGATTTAGGGCGACTCCTCGAACCAATCCTCTGTCCGAGTCGTTTGCGTTGCTCATTGTGCCCAGAGCCTGCAGGACCCTATGGATATGATTTCGCTCCGATTCCAGGTGAACTGTAATCATATCTGCCCCCGCAGCAACGTAGTCACCGAGCTTCTCCAGCGGGTCCTGTATCATCAGGTGTACATCCCTGAATAATGAACTCTTCAGAGCTTTGATCAATGGTGGCCCAAAAGTCATTTTCGGGCAGAAATAACCAGCCATAACATCAATATGGAGCAGTTTAACACCTGCGTTATCAAGGATGGTGAGTTCGGTTCCCAATGACAGCAGATCCGCGGTAAGAATCCCCACGCTGATGGTAGGAGTAACCTCACGCAGCCGTTTAAGCACACTTTTCCCAGACATCTGTGTCATTTCCCTTTCTCCATGAATTCGGCCAATTAGACGAGATAGGTGCTTCCCCGCCCTTTATGCTGGCCCCGTTAGATGTCAATAACATCTCGGTGAAGTCTCGGATTGCCAGAGATTATCTAACGGGGCTTGCCAGAAAGCAGCGGTCTTGCGATACGACAAGGTTAGTCCGCTCAATGCGCCTAATCAGCGGTTCCTATTCCCCTTTTTTTTCTTGTTCTTAAGCGACTGGTATAGTTCGTACGCCTCGTCGGGTCTCATGTTCTTGTGAACAACATTGCCCACTGCCCTGATCATAGCAATAGGGGTTTCGTTCTGGAAGATATTTCTTCCCATATCCACGCCGAGAGCGCCCTGCTGGACGGCGTTATATGCCATAGTCAGTGCATCTGAGACCGGGATTTTCTTGCCGCCCGCCATCACGATCGGCACGGGACAGGAGGCTGTCACTGTTTCGAAGCCTTCGGGGACATAGTAGGTCTTGACAAAGTGCGCACCCAGCTCTGCACAGATGCGGCAGGCAAGGCGGAAGTACTTTGCATCTCTGGTCATCTCCTTGCCCACAGCAGTCACAGCCAGAACGGGTATGCCGTAACGCAATCCCATATCTACCAGGCGGGTCATATTATGCACCGACCGGGTCTCGAATTCTCCTCCGATAAACACCTGGATGGCCAGCGCGCACACGTTCATGCGGATTGCATCTTCAATATCAACGGCTATCTGTTCGTTTGAAAGCTCTTTGAGGATGCTTGGACCACCGCTTGCACGCATGACAATCGGTTTGGTTGAAGCCGGCGGTATCGTCGTCCGCAAAATACCGCGGGTCAACATAAGCGCATCGGCATAGGGAATCAGGGGCACAATGTTCAGATCAATACGCTCCAGCCCTGTTGTCGGTCCCTGGAAATATCCGTGGTCTATGGCCAACATCACGGTACGGCCAGTCTTCGGATTGAATATTCGCGCCAACCGATTCTTCATCCCCCAATCAAGTGAACCCGATCCCTTGAGAAAGAATCCAGGACTTTTCATAGGGACGTCTTCGTGGAACTCCTTTTTTGCCTTGCTCACATCTGCTTCTGGCATGATGAATCCTCCTCTGCTTCTTCTGGCGCAAACCGACCGCGTCGCTTCATGCGTCAGCCCTGCCAACATACTCCGCTTTCAGAAACATTTTCTGAAGACAATTTTTCTCTCGAATTGAATAAAGCCGCTTGATGAATCGAAACGGAATTGTCTGTTTAGGGACTGTTAAACATATAGTTGCGTACATGTTTCCTGAATCAGTAATTCTAAAATTACGTTATGATAGGGATGTGGGAAACTTCAGTAATTAATGTGACACAATGCAGCGGCCTGTTCGAAGGAGTAAATGAAATACAAGATCTTATGTCCCTAAAAGGAATCCCGTATGCTCCCTTCCCAAACCAACTGCACTCCTCTCACCCCACCAGCTTCCTTACCGCCTCTATGATCCCCTCTTTACTGGGGATAGCCAGCTCTTCCAAGGCCGAGCTCTTGGGCATAGGCACATCGGCGCCTGCCACTCTCACCACCGGGGAGTCTAAGTAATCGAAGGCGTTCTCCATAATCTGCATGCCAATCTCTGCCCCGGTTCCTCCAGTCTTACAATCCTCTTCCACAATTATGGCCCGATTGGTCTTTTTCACCGAGTTAGTAATGGTATCAATATCCAGGGGCAGCAGTGTGCGGGGGTCGATCACCTCAGCGCTGATGCCCTCTTTCCCGAGTTCTTCAGCCGCTTGCAGGGCAAAAAGGAGCATCTGGGAGTAAGCGATCACCGTCACATCCTCACCCTCCCGTTTCACATCGGCAACTCCGATGGGAAGGGTGTAATCCTCTTCGGGAACCTCCCCCTTGGTGTTATAAAGGATCTTGTGTTCGATGAACAATATCGGGTTATCCTCACGGATGGAGGATTTCAACAGACCCTTGGCATCATAAGGGACAGAGGGCATAACCACTTTTATGCCCGGGATGTGGATGAACCAGGACTCCAAACTCTGGGAGTGATGCGCCCCTAAGCTCCTGCCTGCCCCTCCCTCGGTGCGGATTACCAGAGGCACCTTGGTCTTTCCCCCAAACATATACCTTATCTTGGCCACCTGGTTGTTCAACTGACCCATACAAAGGGGTATGAAGTCCACATACATTATCTCGGTTACCGGGCGCATTCCGGTGATGGCAGCACCCAGACCTGCACCCACAATCGCCACCTCTGAGATGGCCGAATCTCTCACCCGCTCTTCGCCGAACCGCTCGTAAAGTCCACGGGTGACTCCATAAGCCCCGCCGTAGATGGCCACATCTTCGCCCATAATAAAGACTGTCGGGTCGCGTTCCATCTCCTCGGCCAGGGCCTCATTTAACGCCTGTCTGTAGGTTATCTCACGCATAGACATCCTCATAGAGTTCTTCCGGCTGCGGCCAGGGACTGTCTATGGCGAACTTCACCGCCTGTTCAATCTCGGCTGCAACCTCTTGTTCTAAGGTTTCGACTTCCGGTTGACTGAGAATATTCTCTTTGACACATCTTTGAGAAAATGCCTTGATCGGGTCCCGATCGTGCCACTCTTGTTCTTCTTCCTTGGTCCGATAATTCCGGGGATCACTGCGGGAGTGGCCGTAGTAGCGATAGGCATTGCAGATCAGAAGACTGGGCCCTTTGCCCCCTCGGGCATACTCGACCCAATGAGAGGCAGCTTCGTTCACCGCCAGAACATCCATCCCATCCACTGACTGGCTGGGCATATCGTAGGCTAAGGCCCTTTTGGTCAAGTCCTGAACGGCACAGGCCCGTTTCACTGAGACCGACATCCCGTAGAGGTTATTCTCACAGATGTAGACTACGGGAAGCTTCCACACCGCGGCCATATTGAGGCACTCGTGGAAGATTCCCAGATTGAGCGCCCCGTCACCGAAGAAGCAGAGCATTACCTGATCGGTTTTTCTCATCTTAATCGATAGACCAGCCCCGGTGCCAATGCCCATACCTCCGCCTACAATGCCGTTGGCGCCCAGGTTGCCAGTGGAGACATCGGCTAAGTGAAGCGATCCCCCCTTGCCTTTGCAGACGCCTGTCGCCTTGCCCAGGATTTCAGCCATAAGCTCCGGAAGTTTTCCCCCCTTCGCGATACTGTGGCCGTGGCCCCGGTGTGTGCTGACGATGTAATCGTCAGGCCTTATGGCAGCGATTGTCCCCACCGCTATCGCCTCTTCACCGGCGTAGAGATGCGATCCGCCCTGGGCGATGTTCTGGGACAAGAGATCCATAATCTTGTCCTCAAACTGGCGGATCTGCATCATTTGTTTAAGATAATACAAAGCATCATCGTGGCTGATTTCGATCATAATCCCTCCTTAGGTGATTCACTTTTTAACAGTGACTTTCTATAGCGTTCAGCCTCTAAGCCGATTATCTGTCTCATCTGCTCCGGGGTGAAGAATCGCATCTTCCCCAGTACCTTAGCGGCCAGCAGGCTCTTACAGGCATCCTCGATAAGCAGCGTCCGGTAGTAGGCCTCCTTGAGGTTAGCACCCACGGTCAGCAGTCCGTGATTGGCCAACAGCACTCCATTGTGCTCCCTCACCACCTGTTTCACTGCCTCAGCCAGCTCTTTGCCCGCTGGGATTACGTACTCTACCACTGGCACCTCGGGGCCTACTAATGCTGCGAAATCGGGGGTAAAAGCCTTCAAGCTCCCTCCTGACATAGCCACCGCAGTGGCCAAGGGTGGGTGGGTGTGGACAACTGCGCTCACATCTTCTCGGATTAAGTAACAAGCCAGGTGCATCTCAATTTCACAGGTGGGCTTTAAGTCGCCTTCCACTACTTTGCCGGTGTGCAACTCAACTCCAATGTAATCGGATTCATCGGCCTCCTCGAAGGCTATGCCACTGGCCTTCATATACACCACCTCTGCCAGTCGGGCACTGATATTGCCCCCCGGGCCTACCACTAATTTCCTCGCGGCAATCTTCTTTCCGTATTTAACCAGTTGTGTTTTTATCTTCACTTTTTCATTCATGCTTAACCCTTTGCTGAGTCAATCTTTCACGTACCTTCTCCAATACTCTACACTCTCCACCAAATCTCCAATTATCTGTTCTTCCGATGCAGCCAGGGGGTGAAATATCTCCAGCATCAGGTAGTTCTCCTGTGAGCCAGATGCCTCTATGGCCTTCAATACCTTCTCTGGTTGGATTATTCCCTGCTGGTTATATTTCTTAGTGAACGGCCAGTGACAACTGGCGGCGGCGGTGGTCTGTTGGAGGTGGATTACTGGAGAAATGGAGGCGAAGTGCTTAAGCCAAGCATAAGGGTCCTTGTCTTGCTGCCGGTGGGGATAATTCTGGCAGCAACTGTGGCCGACATCAACGGTCAAGTAGACTGGCACGCCGCTGTTTTTGTCGTTGACCCGCCGGTAGAGCTCCTCAGCCTGTTCTATGGTGTAC
>JAUWEO010000025.1 GCA_030608245.1 Candidatus Latescibacterota bacterium | reverse complement strand
ACCTGAGAGCCCACTGCAGTCTGGTGGAAGTGAAAACCTACCCCACTCACCGCAGGCTGGAATGCCAATTGAACACCCGCATCTTCAGTCTGAAGGGAGCACAGGTACTGGTCCCTAAGCTTGGCTCTTCCGACTGCCGGTGTAAAACCCATCTGGCCTGGTTCGCCGAAAGCGACTACCAGAGCATAAAAGAAGAGCTGCTGGAGCTAAAGATAGGGGCGGTTGGTTGGTCACCCCACCCTTACGATGATCTGGAGAAAAAAGAAAATAGCCTGTAATCCCTACCTGGGACTTGCTCCTATCTACGACTTCGTGATGCGCCATCTCGACTACCAAGGGTGGGCAGACTACTTAGAGCAGATAATCTCCCGGCTTAGTCCTCCGGGCAGACGGACACTGGAGCTGGCCTGTGGGACAGGAAATCTAACCCTGGAACTGGCACGGCGGGGCTATGAGGTTGTAGGTACCGATATCTCAGAAGAAATGCTGGAGATGGCCCAGAAGAAGACGAACACAGCCGATGTCCCAGTTTTGTTTAGACTGATGGATATGCGCCACGTCGAGATCGCCGGACATTTCGATGTCGTAGTCTGTCTTTATGACAGCATTAATTATCTAATGCAAAAACAGGAAATAGAGAAGGTTCTTCAGGGCGTCCATTCCTTTCTCTCTCCCGGAGGGATTTTCATCTTCGACATCTGCACCGAAACCAACTCCTTGAGGTATTTTCGCGACCGGACAGAACGAGAGAAGGGTAAGGGATTTTCTTACTGGCGGCACAGCTACTACCTTCGCCCCACTCGGATTCAGATCACCGAGTTCAAGATAAAATTCGACCATCAGGATAAGGTGCTGACTGAGCTTCACCGACAAAGGATCTACAGCTTGGATGAGATCCTGCAAATGCTCAACCAATCAGCTTTTACCTCTGTTGAATTTTATGATGACCAGAGTTTTCGCCCGGGCAGTGAGGATTCGGACAGAATCCATTTCGTGCTACAGAAATATCGCCTTTGAGACCGCTGAATATCCAGCTGTTTGGCCACCAACACACGAAGACTCCAAGATTATTAAAAGGTTATTCCCTTTGTGTCTTAGTGGCTGAAAGGAAGCAACTCCAATGATTCAGATGCATCATGTTTACAAAACCGTAGGAAATACTACTGTGCTTGAAGATGTGAGTCTCCAAGTAGAGAAGGGGGAGTTTGTTTTCCTGTTGGGTCCTTCTGGAGCGGGGAAAAGCACCGTGCTTCGACTCATCCATTTTGATGAGCGTCCCACTCAGGGATGGGTGAGGTTGGAGGATTACAACTCATCAACTATCAAATCCAGGCATATTCCCCTGCTCCGGCGACGAGTGGGAATGATATTTCAGGACTTCAAGCTTCTCAGGGACAGGAATATCTTCGACAATGTGGCCTTTGCTCTGGAGGTGACTGGTGCTAAAAAGGCCTTGATGAAACGCAGGGTTTTGCAAACATTAACACTGGTAGGACTGGGACATCTGAGGAATATGATGCCTGTTCAGTTATCAGGCGGGGAACAGCAAAGGGTATCCATCGCCCGTGCCTTGGTAAACCAGCCCTTTGCCCTTCTGGCCGATGAACCCCTGGGCGACCTGGACAAAGAGGCTGCCTCTGACATCCTTCAACTGCTGCGAGACCTCAATCACCAAGGCACCACCGTACTGATGGCCACTCACGATACCGAACTCATGGAAACTCTGCCCTATCGTTGCCTGATGATTGAAAAGGGAAAGATCTTCTAACCCGAGGAGTCCGATTCTGTGAGCTATGTAGTGAAAGAAGCCCTGGCGGGATTCCGTCGCACCAAAGGGATGGGTCTCATCTCGGTGGGAACAACTGCCGTCTCTCTGGTGGTGTTCGGGGGACTTCTGTTGATATTACTGAGCCTCTATGGTCTGATAGACCAGGTTAAGAGCCGGGTCCAGATTGAGATCTACCTGTCCGATGCCGCCACCAGAGAACAGATCCTGGAGCTGGAGAAAAGGCTGAAGGCAATGCCAGAGGTAAAGAAACTCCTCTATGTAGATAAAGAGATGGCGGCGGCAGAGTTCGAAAAAACCTTCGGAGAGGGCTTCTTAGATGCCATCTCTCAGAATCCCTTGCCAGCTTCTCTCAAAGTGACACTCACCAGCGGCTATAGAAGTTCTGAGAAGATTGCTGCCATCATCAAAGCAGTAGAAAAAGAGAAGGCGGTGGAGGAAATCGAATACGGCCGGAAGTGGGTGGAGAAACTCGACCGTCTGATTTATATCCTCTCGTTTGTCGCTGTGTTGGTCACCTTGGTAATCGGCGCGGCTTCCGTATTCGTTATCTCCAACACGGTGAACCTCACCATCTTAGCCAGGCGAGACTCTATTGAGATAATGAGATTAGTCGGCGCCACTGATAGTTTCATCCGGGCTCCTTTCCTCTTAGAAGGAATTATTGGAGGAAGCCTGGGTGGCAGCATAGCCGCTGCCCTTCTCTATTTTGTTCACCGCTGGCTCAGTCTTCGTTTCCCCTCCTTGAGCTTAGTCCCTGGGGCAGAATTGGCTGCCTGGCTGATGATCCCGTTAGGGATGGCGTTAGGCGGTCTGGGAAGCCGCCTGGCAATACGCCGGATTCTGAGACATCTCCCCTGAACAGGTAACGCTCAAATCAAAATAACCCACGAAAATGAAAAAGATAGTAATAATAACCTGCCTCCTTCTCTCTCTCTTTGCCTGGAAAACAGTATCATCTGCTGACCCCAAGAGAGAATTAGAGGAACGGATCAGGGCAAAACAGGCAGAATTGGAGAGTATTGGAGAGCAGATCAAAAAAAACCGCGAGCAGGTAGCAAAGCTCAAGGGCCAAGAGAAGAGGGTGCTGTCGCAGATTCACTGGAGAGAGAAGCAGATAGATCTGATACAGAGGTATATTCGCACCCTCCAAGCCCAGGAGAAATTGCTTCAGCAGGACATTCAAAGGACGACTAACGAGCTTGAGGCAACTACGGTGACTCTTTCACAACGCCAGGCAGATTTTGCCAGAAGGCTGCGGGCAATCTATAAACACGGCCGACTCAAGCAGGTAGAGATCTTGCTCTCCTCCAGCTCTTTCCCTGAACTGTTGAGACGATACAAATATTTCGCCTTAATTGAACAGCAGGATAAAAGGGATTTGGAAGAGATAGTGGTCACCAAGCAGGGAATTGAAACCAGAAAGAGGAGACTGGAGGCGGACCTGAGACAGAAGCTCCGCTTGCAGCGGGACAGACAGAAAAAACAGAAGGCCCAGGAAGCGGAGAAAGCAGCGAAAAAGCAGCTTTTAGGCTCAATCAGGAAGAATCGCCGGTTAGCCCAACAGGCGGATGAAGAGTTACAGAAAGAGATAGCCGTAATTGAGCTGCTAATCAAACAGTATCTGGAAGAGGTGGAGAGGCTGTCGGTAGTCAGAGAAGAGATCAAAGGCATTATCCCCACTTACAACTTGGCTCAGCATAAGGGTCATCTTCCCTGGCCTGTAAAAGGCCCTGTGCTCAATCGGTTTGGCAGATGCAAGGATAAGCTGCTCAAAACCTGGACCTTTAATCGAGGGATAGACATAAAAGTACCTTCTGGCACCCAGGTGCGGCCCGTGGCACCAGGAACAGTGGTACTGGTTGACTGGTTTAGAGGATATGGCAAGTTCCTCTTGCTCTATCACCAAAACGGATACTTCAGCCTGTATGGTCATCTCTCGGAGATTTTTGTGGCAAAAGGGGACAGCATCAAACCCGGTGAGGTTCTGGCAACTTCAGGAAGCACTGGTTCCTTAGAAGGCCCCAAACTTCACCTTGAAATCCTCAAGAAAAGGGAGCCGTTAGACCCACTTAAGTGGTTGGCTCCGAAGTGATAAAACCGCATTTTCGACTTATCCGCTACTTACCCCGTCGGGTGGAAAACTCCGCCCGCTTTTTTTGTGTAGTGGCGAGATTAGGCGACCCGCTCACAGCAGGTATGTCCCGACGCTGCAGGCTGTTCCAACCTCTTGCCTGGTATTGGGACCACGAGTCCTGTTATCCCCCTGCTTATGTTTCTACAGGTAAGCCTTGGCCCACCTTACATTATATTACAGGCACCCACTGTCAAATCTGACGCAAATCTGACGCAAATCTGACGCAAGCTACTGCAAAGTATAGTATGTAGTCTTTCCTTTCCCGCGTTTGTCTATCAGTCTCCGTTCTAATAGATTTTTCAGATACCTATTGACTGTGTCTCTGCTTACGTCAAACATCCTCTGAATCTCACCGCTGGTGATCCTCTGGTTCTCTTGTACCCGCTGAATGATTGCTCTTTCCCTTTCGTTTAACTTTTGTAAGGCCTCTTCGGTAATATGAAATTTTCTTAGGTTGACAACGAAGCTTCCTGCCGCCTCTTCGAATAGCGGTTCTGGCAAGTCTTGCTTAAGACACCAGTCCACAATCTTGTTTGTCCCAGTTCCCCACTCTTCTATAAATTTTACCAGGAAGAAGCACCTGGCAATTAACCTATTTCTCGGCTTAGACTCGTGTTTCTTTTTCAAATCCTCTACAGTCAGAGACTCCGGCAGCTGACCTGGATTCCATATTTCGATCCGGTCATCGAATATCCTTATTTGAACACTCCCTGAAGATTCATAATCTCTATGACAGACAGCATTTGTGATGGCTTCTCTAATAGCATCTGGTGGATACTCCCACTTCTCCTGTCTCTCGATCTTGCCAGGTTCTATCCACGCAGCCTTACTAATATTCCTCAACACAAATCTCTCAGTTTCTTCAACATGGCTAAACAAATCTCCTCCAATTACTTTCATATCAATAAATGGCTCCGTCACATTCAGTCCTTTAAATCTGGCGCACCGCGTCTCTGCTTGTAGAAAAAATCTCTGTGGCTCTTTACCGAACAGCAGAATAGCTGCATTCGTTAATTCCTCATCCTTCATCAGCCTTAGCCGATTCAAAATCTCTTCCGTTCCTGTTTTAGAATCTATATCCAGATTTCTTTCTGCCCTTGCTTTTCTGAGAAACCACTGAAGTCTTTCTCCATCTATGTCTTTTAATAACGCCCCTTCGCATACTTTCTCATCAAAATCCACCCTTTGTCTCTTAAACAGTAGAGTCTCATACTCATTCCTTTTCATCAATTTCGTCACGTTACCAACCCTGATGAAAGGCCTTCCGAAAGCAAGGTAGGGTTTAGTCTCCCCTTCTCTCACTGGGACCACTAACAGAGTCTTGCCCTCTGTAGTAAGGATTTCTATCTTGGGATAGATCGCAGGATCGGTATTATCCGTGATTTTGTTCACCAGACTCTCTATGGTTCTTTTCCCCACATCAACTCCCAGAATTCTTTTCCCCCTGACACCTACAACAAGAGTCCCGCCCTTGGCATTAGCGAAGGATGCAACAACTTCAACAATACGGTTGGCGTCTGAAAGGGAGGATTTAAACTCCGCCCTGTCGGTTTCGCCTTGTTTTATCAGGTCTGTCAACTTTGTCCTGTTCATCGTTTAAATGCCTCAGACAAACGGCGGGGGTTTCACCTGCAAATGTTTTCGCTATTTAACAGGGTAGACTCACAGAGGTAGGCGCTCCAGCGATGACCTTTTCTCCGGCCGGCTGCCTTACGTCGACAGTCAGGCTGGATCAGGCGACCCGCTCACAGCGGGTATGTCCTGACGCCCCAGGCTTTCCCAACCTCATACCTGGTATTTGGACCAGAGTTCTGCCACCCCGCCGTCCTTCGCTCGCCTAAAAAGGGTTTGTCATAAACTCGATTCCCTTCTCGTTCAATTCATCCATAAACTATCCCTCTTTTCTCGGCAGTTTCTCGGCAGTCACCCTAAAACGTAATATCTTCCTTTTTGAGGCCCAACCGGTTTGATTAAATCCAGTTTTACCAGTTCGCTCAAATGATTTCGTGCCGTCCGCTCAGAGACATTAAACATATTCTCGTATTCCTCAGTAGTTATTTTCAAATTTGTCTGTAAGTACTTTAAAGCATTCCTCTTCCTTTTCACACTCAAGAGATTTAACGCCACTGAGATAAGCTTACGCCCTGCTCTTGGGCGACCACGGAGGGTCGCCCTACAACCTCTTTCTCGCCCTCTGTTTTCTCACTGAAGCGGGGGACAAGCCCCCGCGCTACTGCTCATTCGATAAGGACCTTCTCCACTCATTTAAAGCTGTTCCCTCTGCCATCCCTCATCCCACCACCTCCCTCGGGTCTGAGATCTCCCCTCGGATGGCCGAATAGGCCGCAGTGGCTGGAGAGCAAAGATAGATGAAACTGTTAGGATTGCCCATCCTCCCCTTGAAATTCCGGTTAGCAGTGGAGAGACAGACCTCACCGTCTGCCAACACCCCCTGATGCACCCCCACACAGGGACCACAGCCTGGACTGATCACCGCGGCTCCCACCTCCACAAAGGTCGCCAACAACCCCTCCCGCAAGGCAGCTAAATAGACCTGTCGAGAGGCAGGACAGACAATAAGCCTGGTACCAGGATGGCAGACCCTGCCTTCGAGGATATTTGCCACCACCCTCAGGTCCTCCAGTCGCCCATTGGTGCAAGTGCCAATAAATACTTGATCCACTTTTATCCCCGCCGTCTCTGAGACACGTCTGGTGTTGTCTACCTGGTGGGGGAAAGAAACCTGCGGTTGGAGTTCAGAGACATTGACCTCTATAGTTTTCTCGTACTGGGCATCAGGGTCGGCGGCTACGGGCCGGAAGTCGTCGGCTCTTCCCTGAGCCTCCAGATACAGGTGGGTCACCTCATCGGCCCCAATCAGACCCGCCTTGGCACCTGTCTCCACTGCCATATTCGTTAAGGTGAACCTCTCGGCCATAGACATCCTCTCCACAGTCTCCCCATCCAGCTCCAAGGACTTGTAGGTGGCACCATCGGCGCCAATTGTGCCGATAAGGGAAAGGATCAAGTCCTTGGCGTAAACAGCGGGGGGGAAAGTCCCGGAGATAGTTATTCTAAAACTTTCTGGCACCTTAAGCCAGACTTTCCCCAGGGCCACAGCCACTGCCACATCGGTGGAGCCCATCCCGGTGGCAAAGGCCCCCAAGGCCCCGGCAGTGCAGGTGTGGGAGTCAGCTCCGATTACTATCTCTCCCGGACGGACGTAAGACTCGCTCACAATCTGATGGCATATCCCCTGGCCTACATCGGAAAGCAAGGCGCCTGTCTTTCGAGCAAACTCCCGGAGAGTGATGTGATCACCGGAGAGCTCACGGCGGGGGCTGGGAGCGGCATGGTCGATAAACAGGACAGTCCGCTCAGGATGAGCTACTTTCTCCAGTCCCATCTGCTCCAGTTCCCTGACCGCCAGGGGGCCGGTGCCGTCCTGGAGGAAACAGAGGTCCACATCGGCCACCACGAATTCGCCTGCCTTCACCTGCCGCCCGCAATGTTGGCTGATGATCTTCTCAGCTAAGGTCATCCTCACGGCTCTGCTCCTCCAGTTTAACCAGCTCTTCAAACTTAAGGTCGAACTCCAACACTCCCACTATCTCTTCGTTCTCGTCCCTGAGTGGGGCAGAAACGGTGATGCATAGAACCCCCGTAACGGCTGAGGTGTAAAGTCCCGCCACATAGGTCTTCCCTGTCTTCAGCGGGCCGATAAACCACTCCCGGTTGGAGAAATCATCCCCGATGCGGTGGTATTCGTATTTTGCCTTGTCTACGAGTTGAGTGATATTTCGGGTAACCCTGCTGCCCTCTTTATCACTGACAGCTATCAACTGAATGTAAGGGTTCTTTTCGATCACCTCTATTAACAGGGGCTCCTGCTGGGAGGGGTCCATTGAGCGAATAGCAGGTAGGTTCACTACCTGTTCGATAAGTTCCTCGGCCAGCAGACGGGCGTGTGCCTTTATCCGGTCGAAGTCCGAGATAAACAGCTCTGGCAGGTATCTCTTCGCCTTCTCCACCATCTCCTCGGTAGAGATACTGGTAACTCTGCCCTCTCTATATTGGTCCATCACCCAGTGATAGATCTTGCCCGTTCCCGGATGTCTTTTGTCAATCACTCTGTCGCCGGTCAGTTTGAAATGGGAGTTGATCCAGTAGGCAATGCCAGCGGTGCCCGACTTGTCAGTAACCATAACGCCAGGGGATCGGTTCAGAATCTCGGTGGTGTTAAAGATATTGTATATCTCCTCATTTTTGCTGATCCCGTCGGCGTGGATACCGGCCCTGGTAAAGTTAAATTCTTCCCCTACAAAAGGATAGTTAGCAGAGATTGAGGCCTTGACCTCTTCTCTGAAATAATCGGCGATCTCGGTAATTACAGTGGTATCCACTTCGTTGGTTTTGCCCTGGAGGGCGATATATTCGATAATCAGTCCCTCGATAGAGGGGTTGCCGCATCTTTCTCCGAAGCCCAGGAGTGTCCCGTTGGCAGCGGCACAACCATAAAGCCAGGCAGCCTCGCTGTTAATCAGGGCTTTGTGGAAATCGTTGTGTCCATGCCACTCCAAGGCATAGGGGGGAACACCGGCCTGGTGAACCATAGCATGTACCATCTTGGGGATCCCTCGGGGCAAGGCTGCCTCAGGGTAGGGAAGGCCATATCCCATAGTATCACAAAGTCTTATCTTAATCGGCGGGCCTGCTAATGCCTCTTCCCCCACCTCTTCGTAAATACCCATCAACTCTTGGGCAAAGGGGATGATGAACCCGGGGAAATCGGCCCTGGTGATGTCCTCCATATGGCATCTGATCCGCACCCCGGCTTCCATCGCCTCCTTTACAACGGCCAAATAAGCCTCTAAGGCGGCTTTTCTGTTCATACCCAATTTGAGGAAAATGTGGTAGTCAGAAGCAGAGGTGAGCACTCCTGTCTCTTTCAGCCCCATCTGTTTTACCAGTTGAAAATCGGACTTAACAGCTCTGATCCATCCGGTAACCTCTGGATATTTATATCCTTTCTCCAGACATTGTTGTACCGCTTCTTTGTCCCCGTGGCTGTAGAGGAAGAATTCGCACTGCCGAATGACACCCTGGGGGCCCCCCAGTCGATGCAGCATATCGTAGAGGTCCACTATTTGCTTAACTGTGTAAGGGGGTCTGGCCTGCTGGCCGTCCCTGAAGGTGGTGCAGGTTATCCATATCTCATCCGGCAGCTCCACGGGTATTATCACATTGTCAAAGATCATCCGCGGCACTTCCGTGTAGGGGAAGATATCCCTGAACAGGTTGGGTTGCTCCACATCTTCGATCTGGTATTTGGGCCGTTCTGGTCTCATAAGTCTTGATATTCCCATCTTCAGCAAGACCTCCTTTCGGGTTAGAAGACATTGTTAAAAATTGACCGCGGATTCATCCTAATCAGATAGTTGTAGGTTAGGTTAAACCAGATCAATACGTTGGGTTTCGTTCCTCAACGCAACCTACAAGATGGCTGCAAAACCGCATCGGGATAAAAACGGCGAAACCCAACAACCTGCCGCTGTTGTCAGAAACTCTCCTTCAGCGAGGGGAATTTCTCTGTCCTTACATCCTGTAAATAGGCCGTACAAGCCTGTTTCATCTCTTTATTCAGTTCCGCATATCTCCTTACAAACGGAGGATGAAACCTCTCAAACAGTCCCAGCATATCGGGGGTCACCAGGATCTGACCATCACAATCAGGACCAGCCCCGATGCCGATAGTGGGAATGCTCAGACTTTGGGAGACCTGGCGTGCCAGTTGATGAGGAATTTTCTCCAACACTATAGAGAAAACCCCACACTCCTCAAGAATTTTCGCATCTTGGCGCAATTTCTCAGCCTCTTTGGATTCCCTGGCTCGCACTGCGTAACCACCATATTTATGAACCGACTGGGGTAGAAGTCCCAGATGGCCCATCACCGGGATACCCGCGTTGACCATCCTCCTAACCGTGGGCGCGATCTCTTCCCCACCTTCCAACTTCACCGCCTCTGCCCCTGCCTCCTGGAGAAACCGGCCGGCATTCCGCACTGCCTCATCTGGACTTATCTGAAACGACATAAACGGCATATCTCCAACCACCAAGGCATTCTTGACCTGCTGGGAAACTATCTTAGTGTGGTAGAGCATCTGCTCTAAGGTCACCTGCACCGTCGTCTCATACCCGGCAAAAACAGTCCCCAGTGAATCACCCACTAAGATGAGGTCTATGCCTATCTCATCGAGGATAGTGGCCAGGATGTAGTCATAAGCGGTCAGGGCGGCAATCTTCTCCCCTTGAGCCTTCATCTCAATGAGAGTGGTGGTGGTCTTTTTCACGATATTACCCTCCTATCTTTCTCACTCTTCGCTGGGTTAGACCTAAATATGATACAACTTCGACTTTTTGTTGTCAAAATTTTTATTGACCAGCCCGCTGTGCCGTTGTATATTACCTGGGCACAGTTGGAGTATTTGGGCATTAGTCAATGGCCATTGGTCTATTAGTGAACCAAATTGATCGCTCATAAATTAGTCAGGACGCAGATTTTCGCCGATAACCGCAGAAGATAATATTCATAATCTTGACAATCTGCGTTTATCTGCGTCCAATAAATGGAAATTCCTTTGCTCCCCAGTTAACCACTCTAATTCCTCTGCGCAGAAGAAATGAAAACTTATGACTTGACCATCACCGCTGTCTTTATTGCCTTAGTTGTTACTCTGGGTTATGCCTTTATTTTCATCCCCAATGTAGAGGCGGTAACGGCCACTATCTTTATCTCCGGGTTCCTTCTGGGCAAAAAACGGGGAGCGATTGTAGGTCTTTTAGGAGAGTTCATCTACGCATCAATAAACCCCTACGGGGTATCTATGCCACCGCTTTTAGCAGCTCAGCTGGGCTCAATGGGCTTGATAGGGTTCTTGGGGGGAGTTGCCGGTAATCGTTTTAAGGGAAAAATCACATTTAAAACTCTGTTGATTTTGAGATTCGCCCTCTGGGGAATTCTGTCAACCCTCATCTTCGATGTAGCTACTTGCATCGGTTTTTTCGCCGTGGCAGGGTTTTCCCCTCGCCAGATGCTGGCGAATCTTGCACTGGGCCTACCTTTCTACGCCGTCCATTTGATCTCTAATGCCGCAATCTTCGCCTCGGTTGTCCCTGTGCTGCTCAGGGTAGCCTCCGAGAGGGGACTTCTGGGGAAGAGGACAGAACACATCAATTAGGGGGGAACTTGTTGTTGGTGTTCACCGATAGTTCAAAGACCTGCAGAACACCCTGATTTATCTCAGCTTTGATAGTAGTAGGGACAGAACAATGTTCTGTCCCTACCTTGGTAATCTACCCGTTTTTGCCCTGGTAAAATCTCTCAACCGTGGCCACCACCTGTTCCGGGGTATCAACAACGGTAAATATCTTCGTATCTTTTTTTGATATGTATCCTCTATCTAAGCAAACCTCCTCCAGCCAGGTCAGGAATCCATCCCAGTATTCTCTGCCCAGCAAAATCACCGGGAATTTTTCTATTCTCTCAGTCTGGATTAAGGTCACAGCCTCTAACAGTTCATCCATAGTGCCAAAACCGCCAGGTATTATTACAAATGCCTTAGCGTATTTGACGAACATAACCTTGCGACAGAAAAAATAGCGAAAATCCAGAAGGGTGGTTATAAAGCGATTGCCCTTCTGTTGAGAAGGAATTATGATGTTCAGTCCCACAGAGGTCCCCCCGGCCTCTTTGGCCCCTTTGTTGGCGGCCTCCATAATCCCCGGGCCACCTCCAGTGATCACGCCATAGCCAGCTTTCACCAGCAGTGAGGCAGTCTGTTCGGCCAGTCGGTAATATTTCTCCTCCCGTTTAGCCTTGGAGGAACCGAATATAGTCACCGCTGGTCCGATCTTAGAGAGTATCTCAAACCCCTCCACAAACTCGGCCATTATCCGAAACACCCGCCAGGTGTCCTCTCCGGTGAAACTGAGTTCAGTCTTCTCTGGCATATCCAGACCTCCATTCCCTGTGTTTTTCACTGCAGTCCATATTCTCTAATCTTGCGATAAAGAGTCCGCTCCCCTATTCCCAACATCTTAGCCGCCTTCTTTTTATTCCCCTCAGTTTGCCTCAGTGCCTTTTGGACCATCTCTTTCTCCATCTGGGCGATCGATTTTAGCTCCCCAGTATCGGCTTGATCTGTCTCTTTAATCTCTTTCCCCCCGATTTCTCCAACTTCGGCGATAAAAGGCATTTCATAGGGGTTTATAGGAATAGGTTTGGCAACCCGTTCCCCTTCCAGAATGAATTTCTTAATCTCCGCGACATCCTCTCTCAGGGATAGCAGGCTGCGATAGATCAGCTCCCGTTCCGCTTGATCAGGGGTTTTCTTCACTCTTACCGTCAGAAGATGACTAGAAGACGGCCCTTGCTTAAGATAATCCTTAAAATATCCGGGGATATCATCGGCGGTTATCTTCCGCTTGGGTGACAGAGCTATCATACTCTCCACCAGGTTTTTAAGCTCCCTTATATT
>JAUWEO010000044.1 GCA_030608245.1 Candidatus Latescibacterota bacterium | reverse complement strand
CGTCAGTCCCCCCAATGAACCACCTAAAGGAAATACCATTGCCCTCAAAGCCACATTAAGGGTACTGGTCTTCTGAACCTGAAACATATGGGATGGAACCCAGAAGATAAACCCAAAGCCAACAAGTCCGAGAAACAGATAGGCCATTCCAACACACCATATCCTGGGATTTCCCAGGGTTTGCCTGAGGGTGAATCCGAAACCTAAGTGCTCATCCCTTTCGGGCCTGACCTCCGCAATAGAATCCTTTTTCTTTCCTCTCTCCTTGCGCCGCTCATATTCCTCGATCGAAGGCAGTCCAGTCTCCTCCGGTGAATTTCTGCACCTTAGGTAAAAGTGGAGCCCACAAAACAGAAACAGAACCCCTGGCACCCAGAAGGCGTATCTCCATCCATAGTGAAGACAGAGATAACCGGCAAGCAGCCAGGAGATGGCATTACCAACCTGAGGGCTCGATCCATACAGCCCGGATATCCTCCCCCTTTCTTTCTGAGGAAACCAGTTAGCTAAGGTCTTGATACTTGGGGACCAGCCTATTGCCTGAAAATAACCATTAGCTCCCCAGATAATCGTCATAGCCAGGAGAGTAGTAGTGAAGCCGAAAACGATATTAAGCAAGGATGAGAACACAATGCCCAAGGTGATAAATTTCCTCGCCCCAAATTTATCCCCCAGTTGGCCGTTGATGAACTGGCCAATAGCGTAGGCAATGAAAAAGGCACTTCCCATCGCTCCCATATCTGTCTTAGAATAGTTAAACTCCTTCATTATGCTGGGCAGGGCGATGGACATATTTACCCGACACAGGTAAAAACAACCATAGGTGACCCAAAGCGTGAGGAAAATTCGCCGCCTCCGATAGCTAAATAGTTGCTCTAATTCCTCCTTTTGCATCATCTCCCTCAAGATATCTGTTTTTCTATCCCGTCAATTTCTTATTAGTAACCTTTGGTGCTATTCACTGGTGGACGACCGGCAAAGCCATCGAAGTTAGTGGGACAATTTAGTAAAATCGGCTCCAATAGTCAACAAAAAAAGCCCTGTCAAGTTCTGTCTATTCAACAGGGCTTTTTCGAGGGACATATTCAAAAATCCGCTAATAATCAGAAACCTCTATCGCCCAGACTGGAATACTACGATCTCACCTCCAACTCAATACTGATTTGGATATCGTAGGGACGATTCATGAATCGCCCCTACAACTCCTCTCTTGAGTTCGCTTATTCCTCTCTTCTTCATTTTCTGGGGGTTAAATTCTTCAGGTATTTGAGGTAATCACTATCTGTAGTGAGGATTAACCAACTACTTTCATCGAGGGTATGTTTGTAGGTATCCAGGGTCTTGAGAAATGAGTAGAATTCCGGATCCTTGTTGTAAGCTGAGGCGTAGATCCTGATAGCTTCGGCATCGGCCTTGCCCTTGATCTCCTGGGCCTTTCTATAAGCCTGTGAGGTGATTTTTTGAAGTTCCTTCTCCATCTTTCCCTCAATCTCGGCGCTTTTGCCTTGTCCCTCGGAGCGGTACTTCTCGGCTATTCTGGTTCTCTCCGAGATCATCCTCTCGTAGACCTTCCTCCTCACCTCCTCCACGTAGTTAATGTGCTTTATCCTCACATCGACCAATTCGATTCCGTACTGCGGCACCATCTGTGATGCTCTTTCCAATATCTGGCGGGCTATCTTTTCCCTGCCCCATTGGATCGGAACCTTGACTTCTTCGGCCAGCTCTATCTCGGCCTCGGCCATAGCCATCTCTCTGTTTGAGTTTCTGACTATTTCAAGCAGCACGTGAGCCGTCATATAATCCCTGGTGGCGGCATCGATGATGTCGTCCAAACGACCGTGGGCCCCCAGTTCATTTCGCACCGATTGGAAAAATTTCAGGGGGTCAGCAATTCTCCACCGGGCATAAGTATCCACCCAGATATATTTCTTGTCTTTGGTGGGTATCTGATTAGGATCACCATCCCATTCCAGGACGCGCTTCTCGAAAGAATTCACTGTTTCGATAAAAGGCATCTTCCATTTCAGACCAGGTTCTTTGATGGGGTCGCCTATCGGTTTCCCGAATCGGGTAATCACCACCTGCTCGGTCATATCAACTGTATAGAGACCACTGGCCAGCACGATAACGCCCAGAAGTATCAGCCCCCAAATGGCTACCGATTTTGTTTTCATTTCTTTTCTCCTTTCTCCTCAAGCTGCAATAACTGCACCAGTCCTTTTTGCTCCGAGTCAATGATGTACTTCCTGCCTATCTTGGGCAAAACTTCGTTCAGGGTCTCCAGATAGAGTCTCCTTCTGGTCACGTCCTGGGAGCGATTATACTGCTTCCAAACCGCCAAAAACTTGTTGGCATCGCCCTTTGCCCGATTGACCCGGTCAAGCGCATAGCCCTCGGCCCGTCTGATCGTCCTCTCCGCCTCACCGCTGGCTCTGGGAACAGCCTTATTATATGTCTCCCAGGCTTGATTGACCATCTTCTCCATCTCCTGCTTGGCCTCGTTAACCTCATTGAAAGCGGGCTTCACCGGATCAGGGGGATTGACATCCTTCAACTCCACAGTCACAACATGAATTCCGGTCTCATAGGTATCCAGGGTTTCCTGCAGCCGCTGTTTTGCTTCTTGCGCCATTTCCCGGCGGGAGAGGATGATCACCTCATCCACGCTTCGATCCCCCACCACCTGGCGCATAACCGACTCAGAAATATCTCGAATGGTAGTTGTGACGTGCCTGAGTTTGAACAAGTAGTTAACAGGATCCTTGACCCGATACTGGACGATCCACTCCACTACAGCCGAGTTTAGATCGCCGGTCAGCATCAATGACTCACTGAGGAGTTTTCCTCTCCGATACTCCGTTCTCACCCCGGCCCTGGCTGTCTTGAATCCAAACTCCTCTTTTTGGACGCGCCGTACCGGCACCTTGGTAACCTTATCGATGCCAAAGGGCAGCTTTAAGTGGAGTCCGGGTTGAGTTGTGCCCACGTAGCTACCGAATCGTCTGATGACTCCGGCCTCATCGGCGCCCACCTGATACAAGGAGGTAAGGATTAAGATCAGTCCTATGATAATAAGACCACCAATCCATACCGTCGCTTTGCTAATGGCGGGCACACTGTACTCCTCTCCTCCGATTACAACCGGTTTTCTTTTTTTGAAATCCATACCGTTACCCTCCTTCTTTTAAGGACTTAGTGTTTGTTCCTCCCGTTGGGTGTTGGCCCACGGCCCAAGTGTAGCCCTCCTCTGTCCAGCAACTTCTCCCAGGACCCTGAGCCGCTTTCCGTCTCTGAGAAATCAACCCTTTTCATCTTTTACCCCCTTTCCCGGTTGAATCCCTGTTTCCCGAAAGACCCCATCCGGGTGGGACCGTCCGCCATGGAGGCAAGAACAGGGCACCATTGCAGGTCCGTCAAGGCACACGACCATTTTGGCCGTACGGGTGAAACGGACACCTCACCATGCTTTCTATTGCGGGATTTTTTTCTGTTGCTTATCCAGCTTCTTTTTTGACTTTTGTTCCCGTTTTGTTTCCTTCTGCTTCTTACCCCTTTCCTTATCCTTCTTGCCTTTGTCTCCCATTGCGTGCCTCCTTTTTTTTCCGTTGTCCGTTATCTTTTCGCCGCGAGGGGTACCGCCGCATCGTCACGTTTCATATCATACTTGGTTTGTACCAGTAACGACGGCGCTCAGTGGCACTCGGTGCTTGCGTGTCCACTGCAACGTCTGGTTGGCCGACATTTCTTCCCCTTGTGTATTGGACGCAGGCGACTCATCCCTCAGGCAATTTGATCTCAAACTCGCCCATGCACAGCCGCCCGCTGACCTCGCTGGAAAAACCGACAAACGAAAAGCCATAGCTGAGCACCTGCCCCAGGATGGATTCGAGAGACCTCGATGTGTTCGGGTCCCTGGGCCAACTGTGGTGCCAGAGCTGTTCGTCATTCTGGAGAGAAAAACGAAGTGGTGCAGAAGACCAGCCCGCATCGGAAATGGTCAACGGATGGCTGGTGTAGTGCCATCGTCCGCCGACTCCGTGAATCCAAAAGAAGCACTGCGCCCCGTCAAGTCGCAGATTCTCACCGCGCAAATAGACCGCCACCTCAGCGTCGCGCAGGTCAACAGGGCCGGCATTGACCCAGCTGCGATAGAGCAGCAGCGGCAGTATTGACAATGGCTTCTCCGGTGTGTCGGCACTCCAGCGCGTGTGATCCACCCACACGTAGCCCGAGTTATCAACACCCCCTTCCTTCTCCCACGTAGCAAGAATGAAAACATTGCGCTCCGTGACGATGCTGGCGTGATAGTCATAGGAGCACCAGCCCTCCGGCCCCCTTGTAAAGCTGTTTCTCAGCATATCCGATCCCCCCTCTGCCTGTCACGACTGGAAAATGTGGGAGTTCTTCATTGGCCAACCTCAGATTATACTGCCTAAATGCCGTTTTATGTTACGGCAAGACAGCTTCTTCTGTTGAGCAATTATGTCAAAACCCCCTTTCTTGCTCAGTTCTTCTTGCTGTTCTGTAGAGCTACATCTAAGACTTCTCCGATGTTTTCCACGAAGACGAATTTCATCTTCTCTTTGACTTCCGGGGGAACCTCTTCCATATCTTTTTTGTTTTTCTTGGGCAATATTATCTTCTTTATCCCTGCCCTGTTTGCCGCCAGCACTTTGTCTTTTATCCCCCCCACAGGCAACACCCTGCCCCGGAGGGTGATCTCTCCGGTCATAGCTACATCCGGCCTCACAGAGCTGCCGGTCAACAATGAGATCAAGGAGGTGGTCAGGGTTACACCGGCCGATGGTCCATCCTTGGGGATTGCCCCTGCCGGTATGTGGATATGGAGGTCATATCGATCAAAGAAATCCTCGGGGATTTTGAGCTTCACGGCGTTCGCCCTTATGTAACTCAAGGCTGTTTTAGCGGATTCCTTCATCACATCGCCCAACTGACCGGTCAGGGTGAGTCCCTTTTCGCCCTTCATCTTCGTAGATTCAATGAAGAGTATCTCCCCGCCTGCAGGTGTCCAGGCCACTCCTGTGGCCACACCCGGCTCGCTGGTTCGTTCGGCTACTTCAGAAGTGAACTTAATGGGGCCAAGGAACTGCTCTATGCCTTTTTCCGTTATCTTTCGGGTGATTCTTTTGCCTTCGGCCACATTTCTGGCGATCTTGCGGCAGATGTTAGCGATCTCTCTTTCGAAGTTGCGCAGGCCTGCCTCACGGGTGTAGTTTCTGATTATCTTCTTCAGGGCTTCGTCTTCGAACTTCACCCGCTGTTTAGCTATGCCATGTGCTTCCAGTTGCCGGGGAATAAGATAACGCTTGGCGATTTGGAGTTTCTCCTCTTCGATGTATCCGGATAGCTCCAGAACCTCCATTCTGTCCCTCAAGGCCGAAGGAATGGTGTCTAAGATATTGGCCGTGGTGATAAACATCACCCGGGATAGATCGAAGGGGACATCCAGATAGTGATCGGAGAAGCCGAAATTCTGTTCTGGGTCAAGTACCTCTAACAGGGCGGCCGAAGGGTCGCCCCGAAAGTCTGCTCCCACCTTGTCGATCTCATCCATCATAAACACCGGATTGTTCGAACCAGCCTTTCTTATGCCCTGGATTATCCTCCCTGGCAAGGCCCCCACATAAGTGCGTCTGTGTCCGCGGATTTCAGCCTCGTCCCTCACTCCGCCTAAAGAGATACGGACAAACTTCCTGCCCAAGGCCCGGGCAATGGATTTGCCCAGTGAGGTCTTTCCTACCCCAGGAGGGCCGACGAAACAGAGAATAGGCCCCTTCATATCCTCCTTCAGTTTCCGCACAGCGAGGTATTCTAACATCCTTTCTTTTACCTTTTCCAGATCATAGTGATCTTCTTCTAACACTTGACGGGCCTTGGCAATGTCGAGGGTGTCTTTGGTGAAGACCGACCAGGGCAGGGAGATCAACCAGTCTAAATATGTCCTTACCACGGTATATTCCGGGGCCCCGGTCATCATCTTCTCCAGGCGGGAGAGCTCCTTCTCTGCCTCTTTCTTCACCTCTTTGGGCATCTTGGCAGCCTCTATCTTTCCCCGTAATTCGTTTATCTCTACTGTCCTGGGGTCGCCTTCACCTAACTCCTTTTGAATGGTCTGGAGCTGCTGACGAAGGAAATATTCCCTCTGGGTCTTCTCCAGCTCGCCTTTAGCCTCCTTCTGAATCCTCGCCTCCAATTCTACTACCTGAAGCTCCTTGGCCAGAAAGACAGTCAACTTCTCCAATCTCTTTCTAACCGCAATAGTTTCCACGATCTTTTGCTTCTCAGGCACAGAGATATTCAGGTCAGAAGCAACCAGGTCGGCTAGTCTGCCGGGGTCCTCAATGTTGGCCACGGCCACTCCCAGCTCATCAGGGAGATTGGGTGCCAGGGAAATAATCCGCTGAAATTGATTTGATACATTCCTTGCTAAGGCATCTATCTCGATACCCTTTTCTACGATATCTTCTAATAGTTCGATTTCCGCCTTCAGGTAAGGTTTATCGGCTAAAGGTTTCTCAATTCTGAAACGGGTAATCCCCTGAATCAGGACTCTCATGCTCCCATCCGGCATCTTTATCATCCGAAGCACAACAGAGACGGTGCCGAAGTGGTAAATATCGTCCCAGGTTGGTTCTTCCACATCGGAATCCCTCTGGGTTATTGCGCCTATGAGTTTGTTGCTGCTCAGCACATCGTCAACCAACCTGACAGACTTCTCCCTGGAAACCATAAGGGGTACTGCCATACTGGGAAAGACAACCATATTCCTTAACGGAAGAATAGGAATCTTAGAGGGGATTTTCTGTAAGATGTCGTCCATTTCAATTTCCTCGGGTTCAAGTAGGTTCAATATCAATAGACTTCGATTCTATTTGTCGGGTCTTAGGCAATGTAATCTCAAGAAATCCGTCTTGACACGAAGCCTTAATGTTTTTTTCATCGATAGGACCAGTGATAAAAATTACCCTTTCAAACGCCCCGTGGTTTATCTCCATTTGACGGAAGTTCCTCTTGCCAGGGGGAAAAGTATCCTCTCTTCTGCCGCGAACGGTGAGCGTATCCCCACTCAGAGTTATTTTGATATCCTCTTGCCTCACCCCGGCGATCTCCATCTTCACCACGAAATCAAACTCAGTTTCAAACACATCTGTGGGGGGCCGCCAGAGGTCTTCTGCCATCATAAGCAGCGGGTTCTTGGAGGCGAAAAAGTCCCTTAACAGTCTCTCCATCTCATTCTGCATCTTCCATATCTGGCGAAAAATGCGGTCATTATCCGAGTTCATAATCGTTCTCCAGGCTAAGGGGGAAAATCAAGCTTTGAAAACACCTAACAATATACACATATAAACCTCGAACTACAAGAAAAATATTGTCAGCACTTCCTGAACAAGCGCCGTCTTCAGGCAACTGCACAGAAGAATCGCTATTCTGCTGCCTCGCCTGCTCTTTCGACAGCGGTAATCCCTTTGATATTCCGGATGTTTTTCATCATTCTGTTTAGCCGCTGGATATTTGCCACTTCCAGAGTGAATTTGATGGAAGCTATCTCCGCTTTCGTGTCCGCTGTCATGCTTCGGATATTCACTTCAGCGGCGGAGATAGTGTTGGTTATTTCGTTTAGCAGATTCTTTCTATCATGACCCAAGACCAGAACTTGGGTAATGAATGTCTGCTCCTTATCAGAATCCCACTGAACGGGGAGGACTCGCTCCTTATCCCTCACTAAATTCGAAATATTCGGACACTCTGCCCTGTGGATAGATATTCCCTTGCCCCGGGTGATGAATCCTACAATGCTGTCACCGGGCACAGGCTGGCAGCATCTGGCAAATCGTATCATTAAATTATCGTAACCTTGAATGGTTACCCCTGTTATGGTTGGTTTAGCCCGTTTAAAGATAGTAGGTAAGGACAATCTCTTTTGTGGCTGGGGGAATAGCTTCCCCACAATCCGGCTCAGCGAAATCTTGCCACTGCCGACGGCAGCAAAGAGATGCTCCGCATCTGTCACTCCCATAGAAAGGGCAAGGTCGAGCAGCTCTTCTGCTCTCAACTTTATTTTCCTTCTTTTCGCCTCCTGTTCGAGCAATTCCCGGCCGAGTCGGACACCGTGGACATATTCCTCTGCTCGGAGCCATCTTCGGATACGGCTGCGAGCCTTTGAGGTTCGGACAATATTCAGCCAGTCACGATGAGGCACCTGATTTGCAGAGGTGATGATTTCCACCATATCACTATTCTTAAGTGGGGAATCCAGAGAGGTCATCTGCCCGTTTACTTTTGCCCCCCGACAGTGAAGCCCCACATCGGTGTGGACTGCAAAGGCAAAGTCAATCGGGGTACTACCCTTGGGCAACTGTTTCAAATCCCCCTTGGGGGTGAAGACAAATATCTCGTCCTGAAAGAGAGTGTCCTTCAACTCTTTCATGAAATCGGCAGAGTCAACGGTATCACGCTGCCAATCCAGTAGATGTCTGAGCCAGAACATCTTCTTGTCCAAATCATCTAATTTCTGCCTCCCTTCCTTGTATACCCAGTGAGCAGCTATTCCCTCCTCAGCTATTTGATCCATTCTCTTTGTCCTAATTTGCACCTCCACCATCTGTTTGCGAGGACCTATCACGGTAGTATGGAGGGACTGGTACATATTCGATTTGGGGGTGGCGACGAAGTCTTTGAACCTGTCGGCCACAGGGGTAAACATAACATGCACCAGACCCAAGGTATGGTAACATTCCTCTATTGAATCCACAATAATCCTGATAGCGAAAAGGTCGTATATCTGGTCAAAAGGTCTTTCTCTGTTTTTCATCTTCCCGTAGATGCTGTAGAAATTCTTGGGACGCCCGGTTATTTTTGCCTTTATCCCTGCCTGCATCAAGGCTTTTCTGATGGGGAGCTCGATTTCCTCGATGTAACTTTCCCGCTGCTGGTGGCTCAATCGTACCTTCTCTTCTATCTCCCGGTAGACCCGGGGAGCTAAGTATTTCAGACTCAAGTCCTCAAGTTCCCACTTGATTCTGGCAATGCCGAAACGGTGTGCCAGAGGGGCATAAACATCTCTGGTCTCCCGGGCAATCCGCCTTTGTTTCTTTGGCTCTAAGTACTGCAAAGTCTCCATATTATGCAAACGATCGGCGAACTTGATCAGAATCACCCGGATATCCTTAGCCATGGAGAGAAACATCTTGCGGAAGTTCTCTGCCTGTTGGGCTTCTCTGCTCTGCAATTTCAGCCCGCCGATCTTTGTCACCCCATCCACCAACATTGCTATCTCTTCACCAAAGTCTGCCTGTATCTGTTGGTAGGTGACCTCTGTGTCCTCAAGGGTGTCATGGAGCAGAGCTGCCGCCACGGTCATAGGATCAAGGTGAAGCTCTGAGAGTATCTTAGCGACCTCAATACAATGTTTGACGGCCGGGTCTCCTGATTTACGTTTCTGTCCCTGATGAGCCTGGCTGGCGAACTCGTAGGCCCGCCTTATCAGATCCAGATCGCTGTCCTTAGCGTACGGTTTAATCGGCGCCAGCAGTTGGTTAATTTCAGCTTCCGGTTGCATCCCTGTTCCTTTTTAGCTTGACACTACGGCGATAAATGTATAATTTTACCTGTCGAAGCCGCCGGGTTTATTCGACGGCCTCCAAAAAGTCTGAGGTAAATCTCAAGGTCCTGCCTTATCAAAACTGCTAAAACTGGCGGATAAACAGATGAGAGTCAGCGGATTCACCTTTGTAAAAAATGCCATTAAGCTCTACTACCCTGTGGTTGAGTCGATCACTT
>JAUWEO010000163.1 GCA_030608245.1 Candidatus Latescibacterota bacterium | reverse complement strand
GGAAGAAAAACCTCCAGAGATCGAAACCAGAGTATCTGCCCTTTCCCAAAGGACTCAACCTCCCCCTGTCCCAACCGACACATACGGATCGGTGGACGAATCCTACACCGGACAGGCATTAGTCAGTGTCTCCATCTTTGTCTCGAACGATTGCGACGACTGTGCTGCTGTGAAAAATGAGCTTGTCCCATACCTGAGCGAGAAACTCAAGGGTATGCTGAAGGTGAAATATTACTCAATCGATGAGCCCCGAAACTACGATCTCCTGGTGAATCTGGAGGAACAATTTCAGGATCTTGGGAATCCGATTCCTGTTGCCTTTATAGGAGAGCATGTTCTCGGGGGCCAGAGAGAGATCGCCGAGAATTTGGAACGTTTCACAGAGTACTACCTCTCGAGGGGAGGATGTGACTTCCCTTCTGAAATAGCCGAAAAAAAGCCAGAGGGGACAAGCCGGGACAAAGTGGTTTATCTTGCCTATTTCTATACAGCAGGATGCAGGGAGTGTGATCGAGTGCACTATATGTTGAACAGTTTTGAGCACAGCACCCCAGGGCTAAAGGTCAAAAGATTCAACTCTGAGCTGAAGGAAAATATGAAACTAAACGAGGCTATGGGTAACTTGTTCGGTGTCCCTGAACAGAAAAGGCTAATTGTTCCCAGCATATTTGTAGGAGAAGTGTATCTTGTGAAGCGCGAAATCACCGACAGCAACGTGCGCAGCTTGATAGAGAAGTACAGAGAGCAAGGGACCGGATGTCCCTGGAAGGATGCGCATGCTGTGCTGCCAAAGGCAGAACGAGGTATAATCGAGAGGTTCAAATCTTTTGGCCCTCTTGCAGTAGTAGCAGCAGGACTCATTGATGGTGTGAACCCATGTGCCTTCGCTACAATCATATTTCTCATATCATATCTTAGCCTTGCCGGGCGCAAGGGCAAACAGTTAATCTATGTTGGACTGGCTTTTACAACCGCTGTGTTTACAACCTACTTTCTAGTTGGACTTGGCATCTTCCAGGCTATTCACTCCTTGGGGATATTCTCCACGCTTAGTCGCATCATCTACCTTTTGACCGCGGCCTTGGCTTTCATATTAGGCGTATTGAGCTTCTATGACTTCCTGAAGTTCAAACAGGGCAAAGAAAGGGAGGTTAAATTACAACTACCGAAGTTTCTGAAGGATAGGATACACATGACCATCAGGAAGAGCACACGTAGTGGCAGGCTTGTCCCGGCAGCTTTTGCAGCAGGGGCAATTGTCTCCTTTTTAGAGTTGGAATGTACCGGACAGGTGTACCTCCCGACTATCAGCTTTGTGGTGGGGATGCCAAGTCTGAGAGCGCACGCCATTTTCTACTTGGTTGTCTATAATCTGATGTTCATCCTCCCCCTTATTGTCGTCTTTGGTTTGACATACTTCGGGACGACTTGGGAGCAGTTTGCCGCAGTGATGAGAAAATACGTTGCAGAGATTAAGATTATCACTGCTTTGTTTTTCTTCGGCCTGTGTGGACTCCTTTTAGCCGCCTTTTTTTAGAGATTGCCAGCTCGAAGTTCTGATCCCAACTAAGATTGATCCTTTCGTAAAAAGTCTAAAATCTAACGCAGAGACGCAAAGGCGCAGAGAGAAAATAAGAGATATGATTATCTGATTATTAAAGAATATCTTCTTTCTTTGCGTCTTGGCGTCTTTGCGTTGAAAATCAATGCCGCGGACTTTCTACGAACGGATCAAGATTGATTCTTTCGTAAGAAGTCATATATCCCCTCCCCTAGGGGAGGGGGAGTATTTTGGACTTTTTACGAGTCAATCATTAATCACACTACTCAAAAGCAAAAGGAGGAGAAAATTGGCTCAACTACCTGACATCGGCAAGATTTCAGCTGAGATATTTAACGAACTCATATTTCCCCGGTTGGGAGCCGAAAGTGAAAAAATATTGGTCGGGCCTCAGCACGGAGTAGATGTGGGAATAGTGGAGATTGGGGATAAAGCGCTGTCAATCACTTGCGATCCGGTGTTTATCGTCCCGGAATACGGCTGGGAGAGGTCAGCCTGGTTTGCCCTTCACATCTTGGTCTCGGATTCAGTTACCTCTGGACTGAAACCTAAGTTTCTCTCCATAGATTTAAATCTTCCTATGGAGATAACCAAGGAGCAGTTGGAGATTGTCTGGGAGACCATCCATCGGGAATGTCAGAAGCTGGGGATATCTGTTATCGCCGGCCACACTGCCAGATACGAGAACTGTCACTATCCTATGGTGGGGGGGGCGACGGTGATCGGCATTGTAGAAAAAGACGAATATGTTACCCCCAAGATGGCCAGGGTAGGGGATAGGATAATCATCACCAAAGGGCCGGCCATCGAGGCCACCGGCATATTCGCCACAATGTTCACCCAGCTTATTGAGAAGCAGTTCGGGAAGGGATTCGCTCAACGAGCCCAGCAAGTGTTCTACCAGATGTCGGTGGTGGAAGATGCTATGACAGCGGTGAACATAGGAGTGAGGGAGAATGGGGTGAGCGCCATGCACGACGCCACCGAATGCGGGATCTGGGGTGGACTGTATGAGCTGGCTCAGGCTGCCGGTCTGGGAGTGAGAATAGAGAAAGAGAAGATTGTGGAAGAAGATTGTGTAAGAGAGATATGTGACTATTTCGCTATTGACCCCTATGCATCCATCAGTGAAGGCACTTTGATCATTTCCTGTCGGGAGCACAAGGCTCAAGAAATAGTGGATGCGCTGGCTGAAAAAGGGATCAAATCCTCAGTAGCCGGTCAGTTGACAGAAGCCGAGAAGGGGATGATCTTAGTAGAGGCAGGAGAGGAAAGAAAACTGGAACATCCCATAGTAGACCCTTTCTGGAATGCCTTTTATCAAGCCCTGCAAGGAAATGTTCCTTCCCCCTGACGGGTTTTATCTTCCCAGGGAAGATAAAAGAGGGATGGGATGCATTTCTTGGGGATGTTAGAGAAAAATGCGAGAGAGAGTGGTAGTAGCTATCAGTGGAGGTGTGGACTCATCTGTGGCTGCTGGTCTGCTTAAAGAGCAGGGTTATGAGGTGATCGGAGCCACTATGCGATTGTGGCCGGGTGAAGATAGGGCTGGGCTTTCCAAGGTCTGGGCAGAGATGGAAGCAGAAAGCAAGAGGGTGGCCGATACCTTGGGAATTTCCCACCATGTATTCGACTTAAGGGAGGCATTTGACCGACAGGTGGTGGCCGATTTCTGCCGGCAGTATAATCAGGGACGAACTCCCAACCCCTGTGTTAGATGCAATAAGTATATAAAATTTGGTGCCTTTTTTGAACGAACCAAGCAAATAGGAGCGGATTTTGTAGCTACAGGACACTACGCCAAAATAGAGTACCAGAAAACCACTGGACGATACCTACTCCAAAAAGCATCTGACCGGAAGAAAGACCAGTCTTATTTCTTGGCTATGTTAACTCAGGATCAGTTAAGGAATATACTACTGCCTTTGGCACAACTCACCAAGCAGCAGGTGAGGAAAATAGCCGAAGATCTAAGATTGCCTGTCTCCAACAAACCAGAAAGCCAGGAAATATGCTTTATTGCCTCCAATCACTACGGGGATTTTCTCCGGGCTTATATTCCCCAGACAACAAGGCCGGGACCTATCCTGGATACACAGGGAGGAATATTAGGAGAGCACCAGGGCCTCCTATTCTATACAATCGGTCAGCGGAAAGGATTAGGTATCTCGTCTAAGCGACCTCTTTATGTAATAGCCATAGATCCTCGAAAAAATGCCCTCGTTGTGGGTACCAAACATCAGGTCTACGCTGATGAATTTTTGGCTGGACAGGTCAATTGGTTAGCCATAGAGCAGCCGAGAGAGTCTATAGAGGTAAAGGCGAAGATAAGGGCCCGGCATCAGGAGGCAGAGGCGATCGTGACCCCCTGGGATCAAAAGCGAATTTACGTGAAGTTCAAGAGACCGCAACA
Organism: Candidatus Latescibacterota bacterium; assembly: GCA_030608245.1. Lineage (GTDB taxonomy): Bacteria > Latescibacterota > MVCY01 > MVCY01 > MVCY01 > MVCY01. Next base: position 594 of record JAUWEO010000163.1, on the reverse strand, counting down.
AGCTATAACTCCCGGACAGACAGCGGTTTTTTACGATAAAGAGACTGTAGTGGCAGGGGCTGTAATCGAGGAGGTAAAGGCTGCCCAGGGATCTGCTGAGGATTCTTAGCTCCTCACAGCTCACCTTGACCTCTTGGCAGACCAGCATTCGAAGCAAGTCAATGCTGGTTTTGTTTTTATGTCGAGCAACTACTTAGTCGCTAAGGCACCAAGACACAAAGAAATGATGCGATAATCTTCGTGTCTTGGTGTCTTTGTGGGTGAACTGTCACTCTATCAGAAAGTACTTGCCAAACCTTCCCTGGGTTGTTATTATAACCTGAACACAGCGACGGAGTGAACTTATGAGATTTTCCCGAACCAAAGTGATTTCCCTGTTGGTTATCTTGTTCATTGGGGCAGACTTCGCTTTTGGCTGGGAAGTCTGGAAGACAAAGCACACCCAGGTCTTTCATTATCCCAGGGACTCAACTGTGGCCAGAAGGGTGAGTTCTGTAGTCGAGACAAACTTCTCCCGCGTGGCCCAGAGTATCGGATTTCAGGAAGACCTGAAGGTGAGTATTTTCTTGCCTCCAACAGAGGATGAGTTTGTGT
>JAUWEO010000241.1 GCA_030608245.1 Candidatus Latescibacterota bacterium | reverse complement strand
GACACCCTTTTTGTAAAGGATCTCATCTGCCTCCGGGGTGGTGGGACCATTAGCTGCCTCAGCAACAATCCTTGCCTTGACTCTGGTGGCGTTTTCTTCTGTTATGACACCTTCCAAGGCAGCAGGCCAGAGCACATCCACCGGGAGTTCTAAAATTTCTCGGTTGGAGATAGATTCGCTGCCGGGAAAATTAACAACACTGCCAGTCTGGACTTTATGTTCGTAAACTGCCTGAGGGTCAAGTCCTGTCTTGTTGATTATGCCTCCCTTAGTATCACTGACTGCCACTACCTTGCAACCAAAGAGGCCTTTCGCTAAGAGGGCGGCATAGTATCCTGCATTTCCATAGCCTTGAATTGCCACGGTGGCGTTTTCCAGTTTCAAATTACACTGTTTGGCGGCCTCACGCACGGTATACCAGCCGCCGCGAGCGGTGGCATCCCCTCGTCCAGCAGAGCCACCCAAGCCAAGAGGTTTACCTGTGATCACCCCGAACGGACTCCCACCGACAATCTTCGCATATTCATCCATCATCCAGGCCATTATCTGCGGATTAGTATAGACATCAGGGGCAGGAATATCTTTTTCCGGACCGATGATCTGACTTATTCCGCCGATATACGCCCGGCTCAGACGTTCTATTTCACTTTGTGACATCTCCTTGGGATTGCAGATCACTCCACCTTTTGCCCCTCCCAGAGGTATATCTACAACCGCACATTTCCAGGTCATCCAAGCAGCAAGAGCCCGCACCGTATCGATAGTCTCCTCAGGGTGGAATCTGATACCTCCCTTAGTTGGCCCTCTGGCGTCATTGTATTGCACTCTGAAACCCCGAAAAATCTTAGCAGAACCATCATCCATACGCACGGAAAGAGATAGATGAAACTCGCGCATCGGAACCCGAAGCATCGCATGTATGTTCGGCTCTAAATCAATAATCTCTGCACACACATCTAATTGCCTTTGGGCAATTTCAAAGGGATTAAGAGTTTCCTTTTTTTTCTTCCCTTTCGTCATTTCGCTCTCCCTCAGTTTGCTAATTTACTGTTTGCTAATAATATGAGAGTTTATCGCTTTTACTGAAGAGCCAGCAGTTCTTGACTGATTCTCACCGCCACGCCTCGTTGGTAGAGATATTGTTTAACTTCTTCGATACTCAGTTGGCGGTAGTGAAAGAGGGAAGCAGCCAAAGCAGCATCGGCCTTTCCAATCGTGAGAGCTTGGTAGAAATGCTCCTTGGTGCCCGCTCCCCCGGAAGCGATAACCGGGATGTTCACTGCTTCAGCTACCCGACGGTTTAGCTCTAAGTCATAGCCATCTTTGGTGCCATCACGGTCCATACTGGTAAGCAGGATTTCCCCGGCACCCAGGTCTTCCACTTTCCTGGCCCACTGAACAGCATCCAGTCCGGTGATAGTTCGCCCTCCATAGGTGTAGACCTGCCAACTTTGTCCCTTCTGTTTAGCGTCAACGGCTACGACAATACACTGGCTGCCAAACCGGTCGGCTGCCTCTACAATCAGACGAGGATTCTCTACCGCTGTCGTGTTAATAGAAACTCTGTCTGCGCCAGCCCTTAACAGCTCTCGGATATCTTCTCTGGTCCGTACCCCACCACCCACAGTCAAGGGCATAAACACTCGCTCGGCCGTTTTCTCTACCACTTCCAGCATAATTTTCCGGTTGCCGCTGGAGGCGGTTATATCCAAGAAAACAACTTCATCGGCCCCTTCCTCATCGTAGCGGGCAGCTACCTCCACCGGATCGCCAGCATCTCTGATGTCAACGAATTTGGTTCCCTTCACCACCCGACCAGCATCCACATCCAGACAGGGAATTATCCTTTTGGCCAACGGCATATAAAATCCCTCTGTTTAGTTCTTTTCCCAGTTGACCAAGACGAAAAATCGGTGCTATTCAAAATAATCCAGTTGGCTTCGCTCATATTCGACACTCAACAGAAGTGAACCCCTTTTCTGAGAGGAAACCTCATCTGCAGCTAAAGCTCTCGATAAAATTCCTCAGTAATTTCAGCCCCAGCCGCTGGCTTTTTTCCGGGTGAAACTGGCAGGCAAAAATATTGTTTTTGGCAACAGAAGAGGCAAATCTGACGCCGTACTCAGTGGTGGTAGCCACAATAGTCTCATCCTCTGGCTCTACATAATAAGAGTGATCAAAATAGAAATAGGACTCATCGGGCACCTCTTTCAAGACAGCGGATAGTTGCCCGGTGGGGGCACATTTCTCTACCCTGTTCCATCCTATATGGGGGATCTTAACCCGCTGGGGGAAGCGTTTAACCTTGCCTTTCAAGATTCCCAGTCCTTTGTGGTGACCGCCCTCTTCGCTCTCGGCAAATAACAAGTGCAGTCCCAGACAGATGCCCAGAAAAGGTTTACCTTCCTGGATGAATTGAACAATAGGCTGGATAAGCCCTCGACCTCGAAGACCCTCCATTGCTCCCTCAAATGCCCCTACTCCAGGCAGCACAACAGCGGTAGCTTCCTTGATTTTATCCGCCTCATCCGTCACCTCTACCACCGCGCCTGCCGTTTCCAATGCCTTTGCTACACTTCGAAGATTGCCCATTCCATAGTCAACCACTGCTATCATCCAGATCCAACTCCTTTTTCCTTCACCCACTCCGTTGGTAAACACTATCGAGCCCCTCTATCTCGAGGGGCAAATATTGAGGACGTAGATTC
>JAUWEO010000103.1 GCA_030608245.1 Candidatus Latescibacterota bacterium | reverse complement strand
CTCGTACGCGGTGACGATCACGTCCCGGGGCAGATTCTCGGTCTCAAGATCAGCACCGTCAGGAAGGAACCCGACCAGCAAGTCCGTGATCTGCTCCCGTATCTTTCGCTCTTCTTCTGATACCGCCTGGAATGGAACGCGTACTTCCTCCCTCTGCCAGCGATCTGCGTTGTACGCGGGCTCTATGGGACCCAAAGCAAAGTCACCTGCCACCGTCACCAACTTCCCCTTTCCGATCGGATGGACTGCCATTACTTCTCCGTCCTCCACGTTGACATTCCCCTTCAGCGCCCATAGCCGTGTGAGGACATCGCTGGATCTGAGCACCCCTCGCTCGTCCCGAGTTCCAGTTCGGCCTGTCCACAACAGTGTGCCGTCGTCGTTTACGAAGGCATGGAAGGCGACCAGCTCTTCATCCGAAAGAAGCGCCACTTCGTTGAGCACCACCACGTCGTATTCCCCTAACCGATCCAGTTCCTCTTGCTGGAACAGATCGAATGGAATGCTACGGCGATAGCAGGCTTGTATCCACGTCCGCAGGCCAAGGAGGCTGCGGGCTTCGGCATTTCCGTAGAGATTCCGGTTCGCCCTGGAATCGTAGAATCCCAGACGGCTCAAACGCCTCTGGCCCCTGAGGAGCCGGCAGTGGACCTTCTCAAACGAACGGAGCTTTTTCTCCTGTTCGTTCAGAGAAAAGCCTTCGGGCGTAGCCAGATACATCGGGCCCCAGATCATCGCCAGTACCCAGGCGAACAACGTGGTGTCCGGGCGGTCCGGATAGAACATCGCCATGGCGGGAATATTTCTCCATCGGCCTACCGCAAGGCGGTGGCCAGCCTCAACAGCCCAATGAGGCCAGGAATAGCGGATAATGGTCGAAAAACAGCATTCCTGGAACACCCAGTCCAGGTCCGGCAAGGTCTCCAGGGTGTATGCCGTCCAATTTCGGTTCAGCGCAGTGGACACGTAGTTGGGCCGGAGCGGAGACAGACCGAGGCTCTTGTAGTGGGCCTTGACTGCAGCGTGAAAGTCCTCGTTGGAGCGGAAACGGAAATCCAGCCAAGCCACGTAGGATGGATCGTCGTAATTCCCGTGCCAGGCATCCCAGTCCACTCCGGGATCGGGCATCTCATGTCCCGTCTGCTCGTTGAACAATCTCCGGCAGTGCGGACAGGCACAGGCATGGCCCTCCCCGAACCACTGAACATCGTCGGTCATGATCCCGTCGATGCCCACTGCGTAGAGCGTCTCCAGATAGGCCAGATAGGCCCGCCGGTAATCCAGATTATTAAAACACAAACACCATCCGTGATAGCCCGTACGCGCCCACTTGCCCGTGCGTCCGTCTATCTGACGGAAAGAAGAGAGCGGAACGCCGCCGATGTCCGGGTCGGCATCGCAGTCCTCCCGCAGGTGCGGCCACGATGCCCGGGATGATCCTCCCCGAAGTCGAAGCACCCGGTCTATGTAATCTTCCTCCTCCTGATTCAGAGGGTTAAAGGTCAGATGGCTGGAGTGGTGTTCGGTGACCCGGATGCCATGCAGGTGACAGGCCTGCACCACACGCGACAGGGCCTCGGAAATAATATCCCAGTGCCGCCGAAAAGACCAGCGGAAATGCGTACAACTGAAGGTAATCACGTGGTTGATGCCCGTGGCGGCGAATGCCTCGGCCTGACGATTCAGGTCGTCCTGGGTGGCATGGAAGATCTCTTTGTCATTGTACCAGAAAAACCCGAACCGGGTGTCCCAGGGGTCCGTCGGCGATGATAAGGGCTTAGACATATTGTCTCCCTGCTAAGTGCGTTGAATATTGAACATTGAATATCGAATATTGATGAATGCGCATTTCAATCAAACTGAAAAATCTTCTTCAGGTAAGGAGTAACCGCGGATTTGTCCTTTGGGCGCATCGTCCACGATGTAGTTCACAATATAGATTTCACCGTCGGGAAACTGAACCCATCCGGAATAGCCCAGATCAGCCACCGGACTGCGGTCGTAATCAACCGGCATGATCCGCGCCCAGGACTCATCACGATCCTTGGCCTTTACTGACTCCACATCAGTAAGTGCAGCAAAGAAGTTCTGTGTCGTCCTCCCCCATCCCGATTTGCCTCCTTGAATAAATCGATAGGTGATCAAAACTTTGCCACTCTGCAGGAATCCTGCCACAGGCCGGTGACAACCCGGAAGCGGGAAGCGATAGGGGCCTTCCCAGTGTTCGCCCCGATCATAAGAAATCGCTTTGAAGCAATCCCAACCCTGGCCGGAGTTCTCACGCATGAAGCCTACCAGTGTCCCGTCGGGAAGAGGCAGTATCGAGACCTCGCAAAGGTTCAGACCCTTCTTCCTGCCCAGCATAACGGGATCACTCCAGGTTTCGCCCAGGTCATCGGAGTACCATAAGCGTTGGGTCAAATAGCCGAAGTCTTTATCCTGGCAGTGGCAGGATAGGATCCAGCGACCACTATCGAGTTCGAGCAACTTGTCAGGGACGATTCCCAGCGCCGGGGTCTGGATCGAATCGCTCCACGCGACGCCTTCGTCCTCGCTGAAAAAAAGGTAATTCCTGCAGTCGGCGGGCTTTCTTTCCGGGGTATAGGCGGACAGTTTGTCCACCAAAACGGCCACACGTCCGTCCTTCAGCAACACAATGCGAGCGCAGTTCCAGAAGGGTAGTCCTTTAGTTGGTTCAGTCAACGCTCGCTTGGGCGTCCAGGTGCGTCCCCGGTCAATGCTGTCGGTGAGAACGATTCTGGTATGCGAACGGTCACCGTGATGGATGCACTCCGAGAACACGCAGATCAGCTTGCCCGATGGCGTTAACACCACATCAGGCCAGGCTTCATAGATGCTGTCATCGCGACTTACTAGGAATTTCTGAATCGGCATTGTGGTCTCCTATTTGAGAACTTCTGACTTCCCCATTACTCTAAGAAAGGGGTCAATTCCTTGTTGACTTTCCGATTATTTTAGCCGCATTTAGGCCCAGTATTTTCTCTTTATCCTCCTCACTTATCCGGGTGTAACAAACCTTGCCGAACTCATAGAAAGGATCTATGAAAGGGAAATCTGTCCCGTAGAGAATTCTCTCTGCTCCTACTGCTTCCACCATTCTCTCAACCCAGGTCCCAGTGATGATCGAGCCAGTGAGGTCCAGATAGAGATTAGGGCACTCTTTGACAGCTTCTATGGCCTCCCGATAACCTTTGGACTGTCCGCCTGAATGTCCTAAAATAATGGGAACGTCAGGATACTCATTGGCGATTGGAACGAATTGCCCAGGGCTGCAGGTTGGCGCGTCCTGCCCGTACCAGGTGTGGCTTAGAACAAAAGTCTTCCGCTCGCTGGCAAATTTCCACACCTCCTCATAGCCTTCGCCGTCAACCGGGTAATCATTCATTCCGGGATGTATCTTAATTCCCCCCATTCGCAATTTGTCGAAGCATCTTTCCAGTTCTGATCTTACATTCTCAGCATAATGTGGATTGACCACGGCTAAACCGATGAATCTTTTCGGATACTCACTCACCGCCTCGGCCGTCAGGTCATTGCCCCGCTGATAATCGGGGAAAGCCAGAATCGCGCTTATGCAAGCCTGATTCACTCCCATCTTATTCATAAACCGAACCATAGTATCGGCATCCGGGCTGGGAATATACATCTGGTTGTCGATACAAGTCCCCAGATGGGCATGAGCATCTATGACCAGAACATCTTTCAGCGGAAGTCCCTTTTCGACTGTCTCTTGGATCTGCATCTTTGTCTCCCTATTTGTTACAATCGTACTTGTCCTAATAAGCGTTCTAAATTCCGGTGGGCGATCATCTCTTTTGCTTCTTCAGTTATGTCTGCATATCGGAGCTTGGTGACGGCTCCGGCTGGATCCTGAATAGGCATCCCGGTGCCGAACAGAATGCACTGAGCCCCGAATTTCTCAACTACTTCCTCCAATCCTCGGTAAAGCAGAAACGAAGAGATTTCCAAATAGAAGTTCTCGTACTGGGCCAGAAGAGCATAGAGCATCCTAACTCCCCGGTAACCCGAACGGGTCAAGACAACAGGAAGCTGAGGATATGTCTCGCACAGAGATTGGATATTGCCCAACTCCGCCTGATCGCCGTCGATAAAGAGTGGAACCCTCTTCTGCTCCAAGGCTGTCAACAATTCACCCGTATTCCATGGAGTCAGCTTGAACCCATGCTCCTTGGGGCAGAGTCTGATAGCTTGAATGTTGTTTTCCTTCATCTTTGCCATTATTTCATCCACCGTTCCTATCTCCGGAGTAAACGGCGGCACCAAAACCCAGCAGCCGTAGAGTTGATTGTAGCCTTCAATCTCCTCCATCAGGATTTTGTTTCCGCTCATAGGATCATACAATTGAGCCAGAGAGTGATAGACTAAGGCCTTGTTTATCCCCACATAATCCATCCTTTTCACCAAGTCTTCCACCTGGTAGAAGGCCAGCTTCTCTGTGGGCCATCTGCCGAGCATAGCATTGGCATCAAAAAAGTAGAACTGTGACATGGTATTCCTCCCTCCGTTAATCTGGGCAAAAAGTGCCTTCAGTTTGTAAAAGCTCCATGTGTTGTCTCGTTCGCTCAACCATACAGAGACATCCTTCGGTAAGGATATTCCGGGCGGTTTCCTCTCCCTTTGTCGCAAGAGCAGACCGCGCGGAAGCCTCAATGTTTGCTCGCTCCTCCTCCAATGATTCCTCAAATTTGCCAACCTCTGGATCTCTCGCCTTCCCTTCGGAGAATAGGCCTTCTGCAAAGCAATCCGACATAGACAGCCGAGATAACAAACCATCAACAAGGACCTTTGGCGTGGCAGTCACCCCAAGATAAAGCGGCAGGTAAAAGGTGTTGGCCGCGCGGTACAGCGCTACGTGCGCATAGCTGAAAAGCTCCGGGTGATCTGGAGGGATAACGGCCGTGAGCGCAGAGGCATTAGTAGAGGACAGCACCGGCTCTGTTCGTGAAAGGCTATTGTGAAGACCGGCAGTGATCTTCCCCCGATGTGTCCTCAACGTTTTCAGGACAAAAACTCCCCTTTTGTCCTCATCCCGCATGACCATCAGCCCCTCCTCATCTCTGGTCACAACCATCTCCTTCTGATGAAATTGATACACCCGAATCGCTTTGCCCCCAGTATCGGCGAACATCCAGTTGGTACCGACCTTCTTACCCCCGGCATAGACCCGATTGGCATGGAACTCTTTCAACCAGGATAGGGCTTCATCCACATCGGCTGCTCGCTCGAAGATGATCCGCATCAGATCGGTGTTCATCATCCCCTGCAGCCGGGGATGAGGCTCATCATAGCCAGTATCCGCAGCCACAGCCAGCCCCTTCTCGTTCACCCCCATCATCGTTCCCAAATCCATAGTATCTCCGATGGCCAGAAAACGATAGGCCGCACCGGAAGAAAGCTGTATCCCCTTGACATAAGCGGACTGGGGTCTTTGTACATTGTCACGGTTTTTATGAAACAGGGTCACATTATCGGCGTTGTGCGGTGGGGCTGAAAAATAGGTGAAGCACTCCGGCCGGTTGATCGCTCGGTATTTGGCCCCCTGATAAGTGAGGAACTCGTCCGGATCTACTCCCGCGGCCTGGGCTGCTGCTTGGGCTTCCTTTATCCAATGGGGAGCATACTGCTCCACAAGGCATCTGTAGGTTTCCCCTGCACGCAGTAACTCGTCCCGCTTAATCCCCTCCTCTGTCTCAACTGTGGCGTAGAACTGCTTTACCTCACGGCGTATATCCGGGGCATTTGTGCTGCCGAATACGCTGCCCACATGCTCAGGCGAGCCCTCCAGGCAAACCAGTGATTCATTCACTTTCCTTCCCATTTTGTCTCCTTCCGTCTCTCAAATGCAGAGAAGCACAACTGACAGAGATGCACTCAACAGTCCGGCAGTCCCCCAGGGACCTATGCGTTCCTTCCACAGGCATAGGCCAGCGATTTGGACCAGAATCATTATGCTGGCGGTTGAGGCCGGGAAAACGATCGTGCCACTTAACTCTCGCAAAGCTAACACACGCGAGCCGGTTCCCAGAAGACTACAGCCTCCCAACAGGAGGCCGTAAGATAACTCTCTTTTCGTAAGCCGTGCCCTCGTTGCCACCATCACCGGCAATGTGAGCAAACAGCTTCCCCCAAAGGCTATGACCAGAAACAAAGACCGCATCCCATCGTCTTTGAAGTCGCCCGTTGCCCTCAGCATAATCTCCCATCCTCCCTGGGCTAAAAAAGCCGTAACCAGCCATCCGAGCCATCCTGAGTCCCGGTGTTGGGGGGAATTTTTCCGGATTTTCTTTTGCCCCACTCCCACCAAAAAAAGGGCAATCAAGGTTAGCAGTAGTCCCATCAGTCGCATGCTCAGTCCCATTCTTCCGCGATCTGATAGCTCATTCCACCAGAAGATAGATGCTAAAACGGGAAGGACAATAGAACAGCGCAATACGGTCCAACTGACCCCAAGAGGTCCAGTCTGGACGGCCTTAATGGAAGCAAAGCCCGATAACCAAAATAAGATGCAAG
>JAUWEO010000234.1 GCA_030608245.1 Candidatus Latescibacterota bacterium | reverse complement strand
TTGGAAGAGGCTGAAATGGACCACTCTCAGCTAAAAAAGGAGATAGCCCTGGACGTGGGGAAGACACACCTGAATCTAATCGCCTCTCTGAAGAGAATAGAGCTGACTGGGGAACAGGAGAAAAGCGCACAGGAGAGCTATGATGCGACCGAAGGGCGCTATAGGGCCGGAGTTGCACCGATTACTGAGGTCATCGATGCTGAGGTGGCACTCTCAAACAGCAAAGTCAATCGAGCAGAGGCAATCTATAACTACCTTGTAGTTAAGGCTACTCTTAACAAAGCAATGGGGAAATAGAGACTGGCTGTGGTCTATGAAAAATGGCCTGAATTTCGGTATAGGAATCAGGTAGTGATTCATCAGGGACAGGAGGGTCCAAATGTCTAAGAAGCTGTTGAGTGCGGTTGTCCTTATCTTGATTCTGGCAGCATTGATTCAATCCTGTGGGAAGAGAAAGGAAACAAGGGAGCAAACGGCTGAAACCGCTGTTGTCCAGAGGGGTGACATAGTGGTTAAGATCACAGAGAGCGGGGCGGTTGAACCCGTGACCACTGTGGATGTGAAATCGGAGATCGCCGGTGAGATCAAGGAGCTGTTTGTGGAGGAAGGGGACAGGGTCCAAGCCCGGGATAAGCTGGCCTTAGTTCAGCAGGAATCATCCCAGGCTCGACAGGTAGCCCAGGCCAGGGCCTCGCTGGAAAGAGCGCGGCTCGATTTAGAGGAGACCGAAAGAGACTTAGAGCGCCAGAAGGAGCTGTATCAAAGAGGATTTATCGCCAAGAAGGAAGTTGAGAACGCTGACAAATCCCATAAGAACAGCAAGATACAGTGCAAACTAACGCAAAAGCAGTTGTGGTTGATTTTGGGGGAAACTGAGCCCACAAAGACACAAAATCTTGCGTCGAAGACCCTGGACCATATCATCGTTAGGGCACCTATCTCGGGCGTAGTTACTAATCTAAACGTTGAGAAAGGAGAGATGATTACTTCGGGAACTCAAGCGTATGGCGGCGGAGGCACAACTATCATGACGATAGCTGATCTGAGCAGGATGATTGTGAAGGCAGAGATTAATGAGGTGGATATTATCAAGGTAAAAACGGGACAGACCGTAGATATTGGATTTGATGCCATAAGAGGTCAAGTGTACCACGGAAGAGTCAAAAAGATAGCTCCAGCAGGAATGCTTAAGCAGAATATCGTGGTATATTCCGTGGAGGTGGAAATCCTGGGTTCTGTTCGTGTCCCTGCACAGGTGGAACTGCCAAAAGTCCGACGCTCACATCTTGACGAACGTGCCTTCGCACAGTTGACTGAGAAACAGCGTGCCGCCATCCGTAAGGAAAGTCAAGGCCTGCAAAAGCAAGGCGCCAGTCGTGTGGAGATCCAAGATGCCCTGCGAAAAAAACTTAAGGAATACGGCGCGGAGTTACCAGAGGAGCGCCCTTCACAGCCCATAGCTCCACTTAGCCAGCCGACCGAGGAAGGGCGAACGGCAATCGAAATAATCAAACCCTGTATGACCGCAGACTTGGATATTATCATTGGAAAGGCTGAAAACGTCCTTTGTGTGTCCAAGGAGGCAATCGTGGAGATAGATGGCCGTACGACGGTAATGTTGATAAAGAATGGGAAACCCGTTCCTCAACCTGTAGTAACAGGACTTGAGGATGATGTAAAAGTCGAGATAGAAGAGGGGTTAAAAGAGGGGGATAAAGTAGTTATTAGAAGATCTGAACAAGCAAGGCAAGCTATGCCTGGTCCTGGTGGGCATGGTAGAAGATTTGGAAGACCTTAATGAACCCAATTAAGAACTGCTCTCGGTTGTCTGTTGAAAGCGAGAGCTGGAGACTGCGAAAACTATGGCCGCACTGATAAAAGCAGATAACCTGACAAAAACCTACAGAACAGGGAAGGTCGAAGTAAAGGCCTTGCGGGGGGTCTCCCTGGAGATTGGCCGGGGGGAATTTGTATCCATTATGGGACCCTCTGGATCGGGGAAAACCACCCTGATGGACATACTCGGCTGTCTGTCCAAACCCACCTCCGGAAGCTATGACCTGAACGGTCAGAGGACTGGTCATCTCGACGATAATCGCCTGTCCGAGATCCGAAACGAGCAGATCGGGTTTGTCTTTCAGACCTTCAACTTGCTGCGCAGAACAACAGCCCAGGGTAATGTGGAGCTCCCGATGCTGTACTCCGGCGTAGGAGCCCAGGAGCGAAAAAGAAGGGCCAAGGCGGCCTTGGAAGCCGTTGGTCTTAAGGAGCGTGCGCATCATTATCCCAATGAGCTGTCCGGCGGCGAACAGCAGCGGGTAGCTATCGCCAGGGCGCTTGTCAATAACCCCTCTATAATACTTGCCGATGAGCCCACAGGTAATCTGGATTCACAATCTGGTGAGGAGATTATGACGGTATTTGAAAAATTGCACGAACAAGGGACCACCATTATTGTGGTGACGCATGACCTTGAGGTAGCAAAATGCGCAGGTAGAATAATCCAAATAAAAGATGGGCACATTGAGCGGGAGGAAGTCCGGAGAGAAGGAGTAGAGCGTAAGGTAAGTGTACCAGATAAGATCATTAAAAAAAAACCTCTCAGAGGAAGTCTGGTGTCCGGGTTTACGTCCGGCTACAAAGGCTTTTTGTCTAACAAAATGCGCTCCTTCCTTACCATATTGGGTATTGTCATAGGTGTGGCCGCTGTTATTAGTATGTTAGGAGTAGGTGAGGGTGCAAAGAGTCAAATTACATCACAAATAGAGAAATTGGGATCAAATGTTTTAATGGTCTTTCCGAGACGCGCAG
>JAUWEO010000232.1 GCA_030608245.1 Candidatus Latescibacterota bacterium | reverse complement strand
ACCACGCCGGATTTGAACTCAAAGAAATCATAAAAAGACATTTCGACTCAATCGGGCAGTCTTATAAGGATTTCGGAGCGTATAAGTTTGACCCCCAAGATGATTACCCTGACTATGGGCTTAAGGTGGCTGAAGCTGTAGCCAGAGGGGAGTTCGACCGGGGAATCCTTATCTGCGGCACCGGCATCGGGATGTCAGTGGTGGCTAACAAGGTAAAGGGTGTTATCGCTGCTCTGTGTCCCACTCCCTTTATGGCCCAAATAAGTCGAACTCATAACAATGCTAATATTTTGGCCTTGGGAGAAAGAACCACCCAGGCAGACCAAGCTCTTGAGATAGTGAGACTCTGGGCAGAGACTGAATTTGAAGGTGGAAGACATCGAAGAAGATGCGGTAAGATATCAGACTATGAGAGCCAGAAATGTAAGGAGAAGAAAGGTGACAGCTCTTGAGAAGACAGACCAGTTTTTAGCTCGGCTGGTCAAGGTGGAACAGGCCAGAGAAGAGGGCGAACTTAACCTGATCGCTTCGGAGAATTTTGCGAGTGCTTCGGTGCGCGAGGCTGCCGGGTCGGTATTGACCAATAAATACGCTGAAGGTTATCCGCATAACAGGTTTTATCAGGGCTGTCGAGTGATCGATGAAGTAGAGGAACTTGCTTGTGAACGAGCCCAGAAGCTATTCGGGGCTGAACATGTTAATGTCCAACCTCACTCCGGTTCCCAGGCCAATATGGCTGTCTATTTAGCTTTTTCAAAGCCTGGAGATACCATTTTTGGGATGTCTCTTTCCTGTGGCGGCCATCTTACCCACGGCCTGGCGGCCAATTTCTCCGGCCGGCTGTTCAATGTTGTCTCCTATGGTGTAGATGAGAACACCCAATTGATCGATTATGGCCGGGTAGCCGAGCTGGCCCGAAAATACAAGCCCAAGGTCATTATCACCGGTGCCAGTGCCTATCCCCGCACCATCGACTTCGCTGAATTCGGTGCTATTGCAGAACAGATAGGGGCCTATCTGATGGCGGATATAGCCCACATCGCCGGATTAGTGGCCACTGGTTATCACCCCGACCCGGTGCCTTACGGCGATGCAGTAACCACTACGACACACAAGACCCTGAGAGGCCCCAGAGGTGGAATGATCCTCTGTCCGGAGAAATACGCTGCCCAAATCGACAGGGCCGTATTTCCCGGCACCCAGGGAGGTCCACTAATGCATATCATCGCTGCTAAAGCTGCTGCTTTTGGGGAGGCTTTGAAGCCGGAATTCAAGGCCTATTGTGGTCAGATTGTCGCCAATGCCAGGGCATTGGCAGAGGAACTGCTCAGTTTGGATTTTGATCTGGTGACAGGGGGTACAGATACTCACTTAATTTTAGTGGACTTAACCAGAGCCGGCCTCACCGGCAGAGCGGCTGCTGAGACATTGGAACAAACTGGGATCACCGTCAACAAAAACCCGATCCCCTTTGATAGACGAAGCCCCTGGGTCACCAGCGGCATCCGACTGGGCACGCCGGCGCTGACCACCAGAGGGATGAAACAGGGGCAGATGCGGATAGTGGCAAGGTTGATCAATCAGGTACTCTCACATATCGACAATGAGTCAGTATTAGATAAGATTAAACAGGAAATTAGGGAGTTATGTAACCATTTCCCTGTTCCTCACTGAGAGGAGAAAGATGCCCCGTCCGTCTTGGGATGAATATTTTATCGAGATTACCAAGCTAGTGGCTACCCGTTCTACCTGTCTCAGACGCAAGGTAGGAGCGATATTTGTCCGGGATAGAAGGATTCTGGCCACCGGATACAACGGAGCACCCAAGGGTCTGAGACATTGTGAGGAGATAGGATGTTTGCGGGAGAGACTCAAGATACCCTCTGGAGAACGCCACGAGCTGTGTCGGGGGGTGCATGCCGAGCAGAATGCCATTGTGCAGGCTGCTACCTCCGGTGTGAACCTCGAAGGGGCAACCCTTTACTCTACCACCCATCCCTGTATACTCTGTTCCAAGCTGGTCATTAACGCTCGGGCAAAAAAGGTGATCTACTTAGAGGGCTACCCTGACCAACTGGCAAAAGAGATGCTGGATGAGGCAGGCATTGTGGTGGAAAGATTCGATAGTGGTTGAAAACAGAAGGCCGAAGAAAGTCGTAATTTCTGAGAGATCTGAAAAATGAGATGTCCTTACTGTGGGTCGATCGATGATAAGGTGGTGGACTCTCGCCTGATCAAGGAAGAGCGGGCCATAAGACGCAGACGGGAGTGTCTGGGATGTGCCAAAAGGTTTACCACCTATGAATATGTCGAAGATGTGCCCTTGATGATAATTAAGCGAGATGGTAGAAGAGAACCCTTTGACCGGCAGAAACTATTTAACAAGATCAGCCTCGCCTGTCATAAGAGACCAATTCCCACCAGCAGGATCGATCAACTGGTAGATGAAATGGAATCTGAGATCTCCAGCTTGGACAACAAAGAGGTGCCCAGCAAGCAGGTGGGTGACCTGGTTATGAAACACCTGCAACAGTTGGATGAGGTCGCTTATGTGAGATTTGCCTCGGTTTACAAAAACTTCAAGGATAAAAGCGAGTTTATGGAAGAATTGAGACAACTGTTAGAATAAAACTGGGCGAGTGAAAGTTGAAAGAATCCCTGGCCACATCCCCTGGATTGACACAAGAGCTGAATTCCTACCCATCTGTTTTGTTCACGACACCGTTTATCTACACAATTAGCACCTCCCCAATCTATACCAACTTGATGTTCGGATCGATTCCAACCACTCCTGTTTCTCTCAAACTAACCTCCTCTCTCTTCAATAGAAAATCGCATTTCAGGCAATTT
>JAUWEO010000024.1 GCA_030608245.1 Candidatus Latescibacterota bacterium | reverse complement strand
GCGATAACCCCTACTGCCGCAAAATTGATCAATCTACGGCTCATTTTTCTCCTCCTTTTCTAATCTTGATTGACTCGCAAAAAGTCTAAAATCTAACGCAGAGACGCAAAGTCGCAGAGAGAAAACAAGAGAGATAATTATATGATTATTAAAGAATATCTTCTTTCTTTGCGTCTTGGCGTCTTTGCGTTGAAAATCAACAGCGGGGACTTTTTACGGATGGATCAAGATTGATTGATTCGTAAAAAGATCATAAAACTGATTTCACCACAGAGACACCGAGGACACAGAGAGAAACAAATCTCAAAATAATCAGGTAATTGTATACTTACTTTTCTCCGTGTCTCCGTGCCTCCGTGGTAGATTTTAGACTTTTTACGGAGGGGTCAAGATTGCCCTTGACAAAATCACAGAACTGTAATAGATTTTAACTCATCCACTGACTATCAAATGACATTACCAGTCACACTCACAGAAAGGGGCAATTTCGTGGTGAGGTCAGCCTGCAACAGGAGAGCGTGGAAGCTGCGGTTGTTCTCTCTGGCTTTTTTCTCTGTTTCAATTGCGAATGCACAGGTGGTGAGCGTCCCCTTGAATCACCCCTCCTATCGCTTCATTGATCGAATGGAGACCAAGGGAGTTATCAAAGCGGTAAGGAACGGGACTAAACCGTTTCATAGACTGAAGACGGCCGAGATTTTACTAAGGATAGAAAAGAGCGCTGACACCGGCTCGCTAACTCAGATAGAACAAGAACAGCTCCGATGGCTTAAAGGACAGTTCAGATGTGAGTTAGAAAGATTAGGAGAAGACCCCACCTCTGTTTCTTCTCCTCGTCCCTGGCCTCTGTTTCCCAAACCTCGTTGGTGGCCTTTGTTTCCCAGAAAGGAGAAAGAGGGTCTGGTATGTTTGGACCCAGTGCTTGCCTTTTCATCGCAGTCTAAGGGGGCCAAGAGAATCTACCGCAGAACCACAGGAGTAAAGGTATATGGCTATTTGGGCGACGTCGTGGGGTTCTATCTTTATGCCAGGGAAAACGGGGAATGGTCTAAAGCGGAAATCAGATGGAAACCAACCGACCCTCAACAAGGACTCTGGGATGTCCCTTTTCCTCAAAAGGGAATTGGCTGGACGGCCACCTACGGCAGGCGCGTCGACCATGACGAAGTAGACGCTGCCTTCTCTGTGGAGTTCCCCTGGTTCCAGCTATCCTTAGAAAAAGGCAGCAACATCTGGGGGCCAGGGTATCGGGGACAGTTAGCTCTTTCGGACTGGACACCTTCCTACGGACAGATAAGGCTCTCTGCCAAATACGGCAACTGGCTTGATTTTACTTATATTCACGCCTCCCTTTATTCAGGTATAGTAGACAGTCTCCGTTCTTACCGAACTGACCAGGGATATGAAAGGACGTTACATAGAAGGAGATACTTAGCCGGCCACCGTTTGGAGATAACACCCCTCCCTGGAGTAGACATAGGTGTGAGTGAGACAGTCATCTATGGAGACCGTGCCCCAGAGACCTTCTACCTGATCCCTGTTATGTTCTTCTGGTCGGCACAGCATTACCTGGGAAGCCCGGACAACCTCCAGATGAGCGTCGATATAGATCTGAATTTAATAAAGGGCTTTAAGTTTTACGGTTGTCTATTTATAGACGAGATCTCTATAGCCAGGATATTTACCAAAGAGCACCACAACTGGGTGGGCCTACAGGCAGGCCTCTTTGGGGTGGATATTCTTGATAATCTTGACGTCAGGGCGGAGTACACCAGAATCAACCCCTGTGTCTACTCCCACAAATTTCCCATCAACAACTTCGAGAGCTATGGCTATCTGTTAGGACATCAGATAGGGCAGAACGCTGACCAGCTCTATTTAGAGACAAACTACCGACATATCCGCCCCTTGCTTTTCACCCTCTCCTACCAGCGGGACAGAAAGGGACAGGTACTCAGTATCTATGAACAACGGGATAACCCTTCTCAGGAATTCCTATCGGGTCAGGTGAAAAAGCAACACGGCTGGGCACTGGAGGTCTCCTATGAGCCCCTGCGAGCTCTGTTCCTCAAGGCCGGATACCGGTTAATCTCGAACTCGAAAGAAAAAGAGAACGAGTTTTCCTTTGGGCTGGAATACAACCTATAACCGTTAATTTTGATGGACAACTAAGGAGCAGCTATGAAAGGCGTAGTTTTAGCCGGAGGTACAGGCTCCAGGCTGTACCCGCTCACCAAGATAACCAATAAGCACCTCCTGCCCGTCTTTGACCGGCCGATGATCTACTACCCCATTCAGAGCTTAGTTGAAGCTGGCATTAACGACATCATGATCGTAACCGGTGGAGAAAGCGCCGGCGATTTCCTCCGGCTCTTGGGCAACGGAACCCAGTTCGGGCTTAAGGACCTGAACTACACCTACCAGGAGAAGGCTGGCGGAATTGCTGAAGCCTTGGGCCTGGCAGAGCACTTCGTGGGGAAAGACAAAGTGGTGGTCTTCCTGGGAGACAACATCATTGAAGGAAGCATAGGTGAGGCGGTGAACGGGTTCCAGAAGCAGAAGAGCGGGGCCAAGATTCTGCTAAAAGAGGTAGAAAATCCACAGAGCTATGGGGTACCGGAGATTGCAGGGGACAGGATTGTCCGTATCCAGGAGAAACCCCGACATCCCCAAAGTCCCTTTGCGGTGATAGGAATCTATATGTATGATTCCAGGGTGTTTGATATCATCAGGACTCTGCCCTCCTCGGCGAGAGGGGAGTTGGAGATCACCGATGTCAACAACGCCTACATTGAGTCGGGGGAGATGACTTACGAGATCCTGGAGGGCTGGTGGGCAGACGCCGGTGAGTCTATCGAAGCCCTGCTGAAGGCCAACAATCTGGTGGCTCCCCAAAGGGCTGTTGAGAGTGAGTGAAAGAAATGGCTGTTGTGACTGAGAAGGCCTATGCCAAGATAAACCTCGGTTTGAAGATACTGGGCCGGCGTGTCGATGGATTCCATGACATCCTTTCGGTAATGCAAACTGTGGACTTATGTGACACACTTAGCTTAGTTGAAAAACCAAAGGAGATAGAGGTACACTGCTCTGGGATAGAGGGAGCGCCCGATGGCGAGAAGAACTTGGCCTACAACGCAGCCGCCCTATTGAAGAAAGAATACAATGTGGAAAAAGGGGTTAGCATAACAATACAGAAGCGTATCCCGGTGGGGGCCGGACTGGGGGGGGGCAGCTCCGATGCCGCCGCTACCCTGCGAGGCTTGAACCGCCTGTGGAAACTGAAGACAACAGAGCTCGAATTGCTCAATATCGCTTCTTCAGTCGGCTCAGACGTGCCCTTTCTCCTCCGGAAAGGCACTGCTATCGTCTCAAGAAGAGGGGAGACTCTGCATTACCTGAAATTACCCAAACCACTAATTTATGTTGCAGTTTATCCAGGTTTTGCCGTCTCTACGGAATGGGCCTATAACAATAGAAAAAATGACTTGACTTCGGGGGACAAATATGTTAATTTTATTGTTTCTTTGAAAAGAGGGCTCACAGATAAAGAGCCACCGTTCCAGGATGTAAAAAACGACCTTGAGCAAACAGTGGAAAACCGCTATCCTCTAATCGGGGAGATAAAGAAAAAGCTGCTGTCCGCTGGGGCCATAATGGCTTCTCTTTCCGGCAGTGGCTCCACTGTCTATGGTCTTTTTAGTGATCTCTCTCCGGCCGGACAGGCAGCCAAGACGCTGCAAAACTCTAATTGGAGTGTCTTTGTCTGTTGTTCGGTAGGTTAAACCCAAGTCTAAGAAAAATCGAACACTGACAAGCACCGAAAGCCATTGAATATTGTTTTGGCTCGCAAACCATACCGGGTCGTCCAATGGTAGGACAACGGCCTTTGGAGCCGTGAATTGAGGTTCGAGTCCTCACCCGGTAGCCAATTTTTAAAAAGGAGTGGGTAGAATTGAAACTTTTCTCCGGTAACTCCAATCGCTCTTTGGCCGAAGAGATCGCTCAGCATCTGAATGTAGGGTTGGCTTCGGCTGATGTGACCAGGTTCAAGGACGGCGAGATCTCGGTGCAGATCAACGAGAGTGTTCGCGGCACCGATGTATTCATCATTCAGTCCACCCATGCCCCGGCGGACAACCTGCTGGAGCTGCTGCTTATGATTGATGCTGCCAGGCGGGCTTCGGCCAGAAGGATAACGGCTGTCATCCCCTATTTTGGCTACGCCCGACAGGACAGAAAAGATCAGCCTCGAGTCCCTATCTCTGCTAAATTAGTTGCCAACTTGATTACAGCGGCGGGGGCAGACAGAGTGCTCACGATGGACCTGCATGCCGCCCAGATTCAGGGGTTTTTTGACCTACCAGTTGACCATCTCTATTCTTCTCCCCTATTTGTGGACTTCTTCAAAGGGCTGAATCTGTCGAACCTGGTAATTGTCTCCCCTGATGTGGGCAGCATCAAGATGGCCCGGGCTTTTGCCAAAAGCATGGGGGCAGGGTTAGCTTTAGTGGACAAAAGGAGACCCAAACCGGACGCCGTCGCAGTAGAGACCATTATCGGGGAAGTAGAACAGAAAAATGTGCTGATAAGAGACGATATGATTACCACCGGCGGCACCTTAGTAGAAGCTGCTGTAGCCCTGAAACAAAACGGCGCCAAACAGATCTACGTTGCCTGTACCCATCCTGTCCTGGCTTCAGGGGCTGTGGAGCAACTGAACCGCTCGCCGGTAAAGAAAACAGTCGTCTTGAACACCATACCGGTGCAGAAAACCGATGACGACAAACTCACCGTTATCTCTGCTGCCCCCCTGTTCGGCGAGGCCATAAAGAGAATCCACTTAGGAAAATCAGTCAGTTTTCTATTCAGTTAACTCTGTTCACTATTTTCTACACCAAAAGTAAGGAGCCACAATGTCAGACATTATCCTGCACGCTCAGCGAAGAGACCAAACAGGAAAACAATACGCCAAGAAAGCCCGGCGCTCGGGCGAAATCCCAGGAGTTTTGTATGGCCCTGGCGAGGAGCCTGTTGTTCTCTCTGTGGAGGCAAATGAGCTCAAAAAAGTGATCCACACTGCTGGAGAGACCACTGTGATTTCCCTTCTCTTGGCTGGAAATGGCAAAAAACAAAAGAAAGGGAAAGTAATAATCCGAAAAATCCAGCTTCATCCTATCACCCAGGAGTATCTCAATGTGGATCTGCAGCATGTCTCTATGAAAACCAAGATGACGGTGGAAATCCCCATAGTTATTGAAGGTACCGCCAAGGGGACAAAGGAAGGGGGCATTTTGGAACACGTCCTCCACGCCTTGAAAATCGAGTGTCTTCCTTCTGACATTCCTGAACACATCCGAGTGGATGTCTCCGAGCTTGACATCGGTGACTCTGTCCATGTGGAAGATTTAGAAATTAGCAAGGCACGGGTGCTCACTGACTCAACCTCTTCTGTGGTAACAATCCTGCCGCCGGTTGTGATTGTAGAGCCGGTCGAAGAGATCGAGGAAGAGATTGAAGAAGCTGTAGAAGGCGAGGAGAAAGAAGAGGAGGCGGAGAGAGAAAAGGAAGAGTCCAAACAGGAGGAATAATCAGGTTTGTACGCCATACTGGGGTTGGGAAACCCTGGAGAGCTGTATCGTCGAACACGACACAACTTAGGATTCACAGTAGCAGAACACCTGGCGGTTCAGTTGAAGACAGAATGGGAAGAGACGGACCTTTATCTATTTGCCCCAGGGAGAATTGAGGAAGTGCCGGTGGTGTTGGCCAAGCCGATGACCTTCGTCAACAGAAGTGGTCTGGCAGCCCTAAGGCTGAAACAACGGTTTCCAGTTTCTACCGAAGAGCTCCTGGTGGTCTCAGATGATGTGAATTTACCCTTAGGAAAGACCCGCTTGCGCCTGAAAGGTTCAGATGGCGGACATAAGGGCCTGGCCTCTCTGATATGGAATCTCTGTTCCGATCAGTTTCCTCGCCTGCGACTGGGGATCGGTCCGCTCCCTGAGGAGACAGACCTGACGGAATTTGTGTTGGGAGAATTCAGAGCAGAGGAGCTTCCGGTGGTCAACACTATGGTCTCGCGGGCGATTGAAGGGATAAGATTTTTTGTCTGTTCGGGGGCAGAACAGGCGAGGGAGTTTCTAAGTCAACCTTGATTGATCCTTTTTGCTTCCTCTGTGGTGAAATCAGGTTCAGGGAGTTCTTACAAATCAAGCAAGATTGCCTCGTAAAAAGTAGTAAGGTCGTCATTCCGAACGAAGTGAGGAATCTGGTGTGTTGATGAATTACAGTAGTTTATCAGATGCTTCGACAAGCTTAGCATGACAAAAGGAAACTTTTTACGAAAGGATCAACCTTAAAATTCCATAGACACTTAGGAGGTGGTGATGCAAAACATTGCAAATCTGGCACCGATTTTTGGACTTATTGGGTTAATAATTGTCAGCATAATATACTTTTATGTTAAAAGACAGCCGGCAGGCTCCGAGAAGATGCAGGAGCTGGCCAGTTCAATTCACCAGGGGGCAATGGTATTCCTGAAGAGGGAATACTTCACCATCCTGATCTTTGTGGCCGTGGTATTTCTCCTCTTGCTCTTCTTTGTCGAACCGCACCTTTCGGCGGTTGCGTTTCTGATCGGGGCCGCCTGCTCAATGCTGGCAGGTGTGTTCGGTATGAGTTCTGCCACTATGGCCAATGTTAGAACCGCTCAGGCGGCAGATAAACAGGGTGTAGACAGGGCATTAACCGTAGCCTTCTTCGGTGGATCAGTGATGGGCCTCTCGGTGGCCAGCCTGGGACTCTTAGGTCTGGGGATTGTCTATCTGCTCTTTATTCATAGAGACCCGGCTATAATCAACGGATTTGCAATGGGGGCTTCATCTGTGGCACTGTTTGCCCGTGTAGGCGGCGGCATCTACACTAAATCTGCCGACATAGGGGCTGACTTAGTGGGAAAGGTGGAGGCGGGTATTCCCGAGGATGACCCCCGAAACCCCGGTGTGATCGCCGACAATGTGGGCGATAATGTGGGTGACATCGCCGGTATGGGCGCCGACCTGTTCGAGTCCTACGTCGGTTCCGTAGTGGCCACTGTTGCCATTGGACTCACTATGGGCCAATTTAAGATGCAGTGGATGACCCTGCCTTTGCTGATAGTCTCCGGAGGACTGCTGGCCTCGGTTCTCAGTGTCCTTACCATAAAGCTGTTCAAAAGATTGAGTCCTCAGAGTGCCCTACGCTACGGCACCTATGTGGCGGTCTTGGTTTTCCTGCTCATCTCTTATTTCGTGGTGAAGGCCCAGACTGCTCAGATGGGAACTGACTATTTGAAGAGCCTTCATATGTCAGGCAGGATGGGTGCTTTCTGGGCCCTTTTGGCTGGCATCATAGACGGTATCCTGATAGGTGTCTTTGCCGAGTACTACACCTCGGGAAAACCTATCAGGCGGATTGCTGAAGCCTCTCAGACAGGGGCAGCTACCAATATAATCACCGGACTATCCGTAGGGATGCAAAGCACCGCCTTGCCAATGATAGCCATTGCTGCAGGCGTCCTTGTCGCCTACGCTGTGGCTGGGTTGTATGGGATTGGTATCGCGGCAGTTGGCATGCTGGGTACCGTGGGTATGACTATGTCCGTGGACGCCTATGGTCCTATCGCTGATAATGCCGGCGGTATCACAGAGATGTCTGAGCTGGGGCCCGCCACCAGAAAGATCACCGACCAACTGGACGCTCTCGGCAACACCACAGCCGCTATGGGGAAAGGATTTGCTATCGGCTCAGCGGCCCTGACTGCCCTGGCTCTGTTTTCAGCTTACGGTAAAACCGTTGCCCATCTCCAGGGAGTCGAAAGCTTAAACATCACCCTCACTGACCCGGTAGTAGTGGCTGGAGTCTTCATCGGAGGAGTTCTGCCTTTCTTTATGGCCTCGCAGACAATGGATGCTGTGGGCAGAACTGCCTTCAAGATGGTCAACGAAATTCGCCGCCAGTTCCGGGAAATCCCGGGGCTAATGGAAGGCACGGGCAAACCTGATCCGGCCCGCTGTGTGGACATCTCTTCCACCGCTGCCTTAAAGGAGATGATCTTGCCTGGGCTGAGTGCGGTGATCGCTCCGGTGGTGGTGGGTATATTTCTGGGTCCGAAAGCCCTGGGTGGTCTGCTGGTCGGAGCTACTGTTACCGGAGTGCTGCTGGGACTGATGATGGCCAACGGAGGAGGCGCCTGGGATAATGCCAAAAAGTACATAGAAGAAGGAAACCTCGGGGGAAAAGGCTCCGAATCTCATAAGGCAGCCGTAGCAGGTGATACCGTAGGCGACCCATTCAAAGACACTTCAGGCCCTTCGATGAACATTCTGATTAAACTTATGTCAGTGGTCTCATTGGTAACAGCCCCATTGATAGTGAAGTTGTCCAGTATGATTCATCCTTAACAATTAAACTATGAAGAAAGGTGTGCAAAGAATGAAATTATATGAAGCCACTTTCATTGTGGACGATCAGATTGGGGAGGAGTCGATCGAAGCAGAGGTAAAAAAGATCGAGGACTTCATTGCCAAAAACGGCGGAAAAAAGGAGAAGACAGGTACCCTTGGCACCAGGAGGTTCACATATCCGATTAAGAAGAGAGAGCACGGCTACTACGGCTTTATCCAATTCCGGGCTGATCCCCCCCTGTTGCCGGATTTGGAGAGTTCCCTGCGGATGAATGAGTCAATCCTTCGTTACCTGATAGTGGTTGCCCCCAAGGAACATGTTAAAGAACAGAACAACGAAGAAAAAGATGTACAGATTAGTGAGGAGGAATAATGGAAAGGATAAAATTTTGTTGGTTTTGCAGACATAACGATGAGGATTTTGATTACAAGAACGACAAGAAACTGAGACGGTTTGTCACCGAAAGGGGAAAGATTGTTCCCCGCAGGGTCTCGGGTGCCTGTGCCCGGCATCAGCGGAAACTAAAACATGCAATCAAAAGGGCCCGTTTCTTGGCTCTGCTTCCCTACACAGCTGAAGTATTCAGATAGGTATCTTCCCAAAGCAGACAGTCTTAGAACCTAATGGAGTTGTGGAACCCTTCGCAGTACCAATCACACCTCTCAATAGGAAGTTAATCATAAGGAGAAACAGAGATAATGGAGGTAATATTAAAAGAGGATTTTGAGAAGCTGGGAAAGGCGGGGGAGACTATTCGAGTGGCAGATGGATATGCTCGTAATTATCTTATACCCAGAGGAGTGGCCTTGGAAGCCACTAAACCGAACTGGTCTGTCTACCAGGAGCAGAAGAAACAGAAAGTTATGCAAGGAAATCGGCTCAAAAGGACGGCGCAAAACCTGGCCAGAGAACTGGGGAAGATATCCTTAACTGCCGCTGTCTCCGTGGGTGAAGAGGACAGGGTATTTGGAGCAGTGACAGCCCAGACCATCACTGAGTTGCTCAAGGCAAAGGATTATGATATCGACCGGCGAAAGATAATTTTAGATGAGCCCATAAAAGCCTTAGGGGTTTATTCAATAGCGATCAAACTGCACCCTGAGGTGGAAACAAAGGTCAAACTCTGGGTGGTCAAAGAACACTAATCTGAGCTAATATTGGCTTTGGATCCTCCCCTGGAGGCAGAGATCATGGTAAGAGTAGATGTGTCAGGGTTAGCAATAGATAATCGGAGCAACTCACCAGTGGTGTTATTGAAGGAGGTGGGTGGAGACCGTGTTCTCCCCATCTGGATAGGCCAAGCCGAGGCCAGTGCCATCGCCTTTGAATTGAGTGGGCTAAACTTCAGAAGGCCGCTGACCCACGACCTGTTCAAAAGCGTTCTGGATGCCCTGGAGGTGAAACTGACCAGGATGGTCATCTCAAAGCTTGTCGATCAGACCTTTTATGCTGAGTTTTTCTTACAGATGGGCAAGAAGGTGTACAAAATAGACGCCCGCCCCTCCGATTCCATCATTATGACACTGAAACTGAAGGCCCCCATATTCGTTGCCGAAGAGATTCTGGAAACGGAAAACCCATCGGAAGAGGACGACCCAGAGAAAAAGGCTCAGAAACTACGAGATAGACTTAACCGCATTAATCCCGAGGATTTCGGGAAGTTCAACATTTAACTGCTTCCCCCGTTGTAATCCCCTGCTGTTATCTCTGTTTAAATCGTAAGTTGCCCTCTAATCCTGTTCTGTGCAGTTTTCCCTATCTTCCTTGAACGTGGGTCTGGAAATTGGAACACTGAAAAACACTGAAAGGTGTGGTAGACTCTTTGTGAATTAGTCACTCTTAACTGTACTTGATACTGGACTTAATGTAATACAGGAGGGAGTTCTATGAAACAAAAAGAGACAAAGACCGAGGTCTTGTTTTGCACAGATTGTTCTTTTATCAGTAACGAATCTGACATCTTAGAGAAAAAAGCGAAGGCAATAAATGTCCACGGCAAAGAGATTCACGGATGGGTCGTCAAAATAGCGGTGCCTGCCACCGATGGACCTGTTCCGCTCGGCTACACCAGAACTGAGGAGGTGGAGTAGTGAGATGGACATTCATCAGGCGATTAAAGAGCGAAAAAGTGTCAGAAGATATCGGCCAGATCCTGTGCCGGCGGAGAAATTAGCTACAGTTCTGGATGCGATGAGACTTGCCCCTTCGGGGAGGAATGCTCAGCCCTGGAAATTTATTGTGGTAAGAGATGCCGGACTGAAAGAAAAATTGGTGGAAGCATGCAATGGTCAGCGGTTTGTGGGAGAAGCTCCAGTCGTGGTTGTGGGATGCGGCTGGGAACAGAGGGCCTACTCTAAGATGGGCGGTTACTGGAACAGTCTGTCTGTCGACGTAGCCATTGCTTTGGATCATCTGACCCTGACTGCGGTTGCCGAAGGGCTGGGAACCTGCTGGATTGGTTCTTTCAAAGAAGACACCGTTAAAGAAATTCTGGGGATCCCCCAGGAAGTGAAGGTTATCGCTCTTATGGCTTTGGGTTATCCAGCCGTAGAGCCGGAGGCCAAACCGAGAAAGAGCCTTGAGGAAGTGGTGGTCTTCGATAGCTGGGACTAAGGCAACCACAAGGACTTCGCTATATCGCCTGTTACAGCCTTAACATTACCTTAAGTCAGAATCATAACTCCAGCAGGCCAATGTATTGAATCCGGCAAGGCGGAAAGTTGGACTTCCCCAGTCACATTTCTCATCTGTTCTGGCGGCTCATTTCAACGATAGAGTATGTCCTTGAGGACACATACACAGCAAGAGTGCTGGCCGGAGTAGGGGATTTGCTGTCACAATTGTGGTATTTCGCCCTGGCAGCCGTGGCAATCGCCGCCGTATTCTCTGTTCTTTTCTCCGGAGAGAGGATGTCGGAATTTCTGGGGAGAAGGAGAAAATCCGCTGTGGCCTTAGCCTGTTTAGTGGGGGTAATATCTCCCCTGCCCACCTTTGCCGCTATTCCCTTAATTGCCGCCCTATTTCACACAGGAGTTCCCCTTTCGCCCTTGATGGCCTTCCTTGTTGCCTCTCCCTTGATGAATCCCTCTCTGTTTGTCCTCACCGCCGGGGCGATCGGGATGGAGATGGCACTGGCCAGAACCATCAGTGCCTTTCTGCTGGGAGGCTCCGCTGGAGCACTCACTAACTATTTGTTGAATAGGAACATGCTCTCTTTCGCTGTTGACAGGTCAGAAAACCAGAAACAAAACTCTCTGCTGAATTGTGAAAGTCGATCGAGACCCTCCGTTGAAAAAAACAGCGGCGGGCTGCAAACTCGCCTGTTTTGCAAGGAGTTCTGGAAACTATTCACATTTATCGGAAAGTATTTCTTGTTGGGCATCTTTATCGCTGCAATTGTGCAAACCCTCATCCCATCCGGGTGGATTGTCTCCCTGTTGGGCAGACAGAGCAGATTGGGGGTGCTAATAGCTGTGGCTGTGGGAGTGCCGCTTTACGCCTGCGGCGGCGGGAGCATTCCGATAATAGAAGTGCTCACACGGATGGGAATGAGCCAGGGGGCTGCTCTGGCCTTCTTTATCTCTGGGCCGGCAACCAAATTCTCCACTCTCTTTGCCTTGTACGCCACTTTTGACAGGAAGACGGTAGCGTTTTACCTATTTATTACGCTGGTGGGAGCAAGCATTCTGGGCTACGCCTATTCTCTGCTCAATTGAGGAGTGGTCAGAAATATCTCAGAGGCTATTTCTCAAATAACCACGGAAACACGGAGACACAAAGAGGATATGAAGAAAAAGATCTATTCACAATGGTCTGTATACTGATGTTATCTGAGAGGAATCTAACTAAAAAATGGTTGGAGCAGCAATTGAGGTACATCGCCATTTGAGAAGAGGAGGTATAGTTTATGGATTTGAGAGGCAAGAAAGTGCTGGTTACCGGCGCCAGTCGTGGTATTGGCAAAGCAACGGCTCTGGCCCTGGCCCAGGAAGGGGCAGATGTTGCGATCAATTATGTAAGTAACACAAAATTGGCTTCGGAGGTAGCGGAGCAGATCAAGGCAATGGGAATTAAGACCTTATTGTCGCAGGCCGATGTTGGTGATCCTCAGCAGGTGGAGGCTATGTTCCGCAGCATCCAGCAGGAATGGGGCGGGTTGGATGTGTTGGTCAATAATGCTGGCGGCCGCTGCGATGGCTCACTGTTAGAGCTTGACGAACCTGCCTGGCAGCGGGC